>PAJC01000113.1 GCA_002705165.1 Planctomycetaceae bacterium
ACCATCATGTCGTCGAAGGTGTCCAGCCGGATGAACGAGCATTAGTTGCCACGGCTGCTAACGGTAAAGTTTATGTTGTCAAAGAGATTTTGGCAGCTGATGAACTCAACGACATTGCTATTCTTCAATTAGAATTGCCAACTGGCGAAAAGCTGACACCTGCGAAAATCGCTGAGCGAGCCATTCCTGGTGAGGATGTTTACGCGATTAGCCACCCAGTTAGTCGGTTTTATACCCTGACTAAAGGTGTTGTATCTCGTAATGCCATGATGCATACCCCCAAGGGCTCGGCCAAACGGCTATATATTACGGCGGAGTTTGCGAAAGGTTCCAGCGGCTCGCCGATCTTTAATAGTCGAGGCGAAGTTGTTGGTATCGTATCCAGTACGCAATCGATTTATTACACAGAAACTCAGGAACAGCAAAAGAACTTGCAAATGGTCTTTCGCAATTGTGTGCCCGCTTCTTCGGTACACCTATTGCTGAAATAGAATCAGGTAATAGAAGAGTTTCAGATACCAACGCCTTCCGTTGCACATGAAGATTAGCTCGACAAACATGGTCATGTTGTATTGCCAGAAGGTAACGCGGAGGTAGTTCTTGAACAATTGCTCCGAAAGTTGGTAGTTTGATTGTGATTAACGCTGATTTGTGGCATTCTGGAAGAGAGGCTCGGATGCATCGTCCGCACCGGGCATTGCACGTGTACCATTGTCGGCTGAAACATAGTAGGTAGCGAAGTGGATTTATACGCTACGTTTTCCCCTGGATGATGCATCCCTTAGAAGAAGAGCGTCGGGGCGTTAGTAGCGTCATCGGCATTCATTAATAAAACACCTTTGAAAGGTAAATCGTAATGAGAACGTTTCTCCTACTATTAATAATGCTAGCTACCGGGTTCTTACACGCAGGAGAATTGCCCTNCGCTAAAATCGGCGCAGAAAGTCCTTCCTGGTTGAAAGGCAATATTCATACNCACTCCTTTTGGAGCGATGGCAANCAGTTTCCGGAGATGATCGCGTCTTGGTACAAGCAGCAAGGTTATGATTTTTTGGCTNTGTCTGATCACAATATTCTCAGTAAGGGTGAAAAATGGATGCCAATCAGTACGCTGAAATCACGTGGAGGCAATGATGTTTTGGATAAGTATCTGGACGCCTACGGTAAAGATTGGGTGCTTGCACGAGGTGAGGGAGATAAGCTTGAAGTGCGTCTTCGGACCCTGGCTGAGTTCCGTGTCGGATTGGAAAAAGACGGCGACTTTTTGATGATTCAAAGTGAAGAAATCTCTGACNGAAGTGAAGGTGTNCCTGTTCATATGAATGCCACGAACATTCAGGAATTGATTGCACCGGTCGGAGGGTCTACTGTGCGGGAAGCCATGGCAAACAATTTGCGGGCTGTCGCTGAACAGGCTCGTAAGACGGGCAAACCGATNGTTCTNCATTTGAATCACCCGAATTTTGGATATGCGGTAACCGCTGAAGATCTGGCAGCGGTTGTTCAGGAACGGTTCGTGGAGATATATAACGGTCATCCGGGAGTCAATGTTCTGGGAGATGGCGATCATGCATCAGTGGAGAAGATNTGGGATATCGTCAATACNATCCGACTTGCCCAGCTTTCTGCTCCGCCTCTGTTCGGGGTTGGTACGGATGATTCTCATCATTACCACGGTCGAGGGACCAGTCGTCCTGGNCGAAGCTGGATTATGGTTCGAGGTGACGAACTCGATGCGGACGTGATTACAGAGAAGATCACCCAGGGTGATTTTTATAGCTCNAGTGGTGTCAAGCTCATCGATGTTGTCTACAACAGCAAAAAACAAAAGTTGGAACTGTTGATTGAGGAAGAAGATGGTGTGACTTATACCACAAAGTTTATNGGAACGACTAGCTCCGCAGATTTGTCATCCAAAGAGAAGAAAAGCGCAAACGGAAAAAAAGTCACCCGTATTTATAGTAAAGATGTGGGCGCCGTGTTGGCAACCGCCTCGGGAATTCACCCAACCTATCAACTCAAGGGCGATGAATTGTACGTACGTGCGGTGGTCACCTCAACAAAACCCCATGGGGATCCGACGCTGCCCGGGCAAACCGAGCAGGCCTGGACACAGCCTGTTGGCTGGTCTGTTGACCAGCGGCGCAGCCGTTAAGAGACTAGTCAGGTAGGAGACAGCCGATAGCGTTGTCCTGCAATCCACTTATTATTTCATATCATTAAAGTTCCCAACTAAGGAATGTATCGAATGACTCGTGTTGCTTTTTATTCTGTCCTCGCTGTTTTGGTGTCTGCAAATATTGCTGTGGGNCAACAGTTGGAAGCTCAGTTGTTACAGACTCCGATCGAAGAACTGGTGCAGGAAGCCAAGGNCTTGGGGGATGCGAAGCGAGGTGGNATCGCATTTTTTCAGGTTTACCTGTCGTGCTCAAAATGTCACAGCGTAGGCGATAAAGAAAANCGACTCGGNCCCGACCTGACCCGGTTNGGCCCNAAGGCTGACGATCGGTATTTGGTCGAGTCCTTATTGGACCCGTCCAAGGAAATCAAGAAGGGATTTGAGGCAGTTACGGTCTTTACGGTGGATGGAAAACAGTTTGCCGGCCTGGTTCAAAGTCAAAAAGACGGCGAATTAGTTTTGAACGATGTCNGTCGGCCGGGAGTGGAACTTCGATTCCAAGAGAACGATATAGATGAAGTTGTTGTCTCGAAAGCTTCGATNATGCCNAAAGGGCAGGTGAATCAACTGACTGGAAAACAGCAGTTTCTTGATCTGGTTAAGTATTTGATGGAGATACGTGACGGCGGGAAAGAGCGAGCTGCTGAATTGCAGCCCCCTCCCTCTCTCTATGCGGCAAGACCGTTACCGGAATATGAAAAAAATCTGGATCACTTGGGATTGCTGACATCCTTAAATCAGGAGAACTACAAACGTGGAGAGGCAATTTACAATCGCCTCTGCATTAATTGTCATGGCACACATGACCGCCCCGGCTCGTTGCCAACTTCAAGAAGGTTTGCTGTGGATGTCATGAAAAATGGTGCCGATCCATTTGCGATGTATCAGACGCTTACACGGGGATTTGGCCTGATGGTTCCGCAGGCTTGGATGGTGCCCCAGCAAAAATATGATGTGATTCATTACATCCGCGAAGCGTACTTTAAACGTGATAATCCGTCACAATACTTCCCGGTTACTCAGACCTATTTAGCTGGTTTGCCTGAAGGGGACACGAACGGGCCTGCTCCCTCAAATATCGTTCCTTGGGAGCAAAATAATTATGGGCATCAGTTGATTGCCACATACGAAGTTGGTAACGATGCGTCTAATTTTGCCTATAAAGGGATAGCTCAGCGTCTTGACCCCGGTCAGGGGGGGATCTCTAAAGGAGCCGGGTGGATGATCTTCGATCATGATACGATGCGGATTGCCGCCGGTTGGCAAGGGAAAGGCTTTATTGACTGGAATGGCATTAATTTCAATGGTCGTCACAATATTCACCCGCGTGTCGTAGGAGATATCCACTTCGAAAATCCAACAGGTCCTGGTTGGGCGAACCCGGAGGATAACTCCTGGAATGATCCCCGGTTAGTGGGGCGGGATGACAGGATTTACGGCCCGCTTCCTCGCGCATGGGCGCAGTACAAAGGTCTTTATCACCACGGTAATCAGACCGTGGTTTCCTATTCAATAGGCAAAGCTGATGTTTTGGAAACGGCAGCCTGGGAGGAAACGGAGAATGGGCCGGTGTTTAAACGTATCGTTCAGATGGGCAGTCGCGACCAGGATTATTATTTGCAGGTTGCACAGCACCCGGATGCTAATGCCCCCCTTCAGGTGTTACAGAAAGAAGCGGACGGCCGCAGTGTAGCTGGACTTGGGCACTTTGCAGTCTCTAAAGAACCTGCTCAGGATCTTAGCGCGTCATTCAATGGAGCAACCTTTCTGCAGGTACCCATAGGTGAGCGACTAAACATGTTCTCCGAGGACTTTACGATAGCCGCCACCATCTCAACGAAAGTGGATGGAGCGATTTTTACTAAGACTCATGCCAAGGGTCCTTGGGTGGACGGTGGCAAGTCCTTGTTTATTCGGGGGGGGAAACTGGCTTACGATATCGGCTGGGTGGGTGCTTTGAATGGGAACGTCCGTGTGGCCGATGGTAAGCCGCATGATGTTGCTTTGACATTCAATTCAGAGTCCGGGCAATTGACCTTTTATGTGGATGGTAAGGTCGACGCGGAAAAAGTGATGCGAGCGAAACGTGTCGAAAACACCCACGTACTGAAGATCGGATTCTGTTCGGATAACTTCCCGAATAACAAAACACACTTTGACGGAACGCTTAGTCGGGTGCAGGTGTTTCAACGACTGGTAGTTCCGACGGAGGTGAAAACAGCCAAAGGAGCAGTGCTCGACCTGAGAATGCGGGACGGAATTGCGAGCGATCAGTCTGAGGCTAAATTGGAGGTGCAGGTTATTGCCGGAATGCCGACGTCAGGCTCTGGCGATGCCCCCTTGATTGCCGGGGTCGATGCTGAGCTTGATGGCTGGGAATGGATCAAGGGAGACGATGGTCAGTTGCGTCTTAAAGTGCCGGCAGGAGAAAAGACTCAGTTTATAGTCTGGGTGCGACGTGTTGATGATTCGGGTGTGGCCTCGGAAGCCAGGCAGTTTATTCCCCTGCCTCATGTCGACTTGTCAGAACTCATAAGTGGTGGGCCGGTTCGGTTCCCCGAGAAACTGACGACTCTGCTAAATCGTGGTCAGGAAGAGGGGGCGTTCCAGGTGGATGTGTTGACGCATCCTGTCGAAAACCCTTGGTTTGCTCAGGTTCGAATGACGGGGCTGGATTTTTATCCCGATGGAGACAGTTTGGTAGTTAGTTGCTGGGATGGTGATGTTTGGAAGGTATCCGGCGTACTAAGTGAGGACGGAAAGCTTGTCTGGCACCGTATCGCCAGCGGTCTGTTTCAACCTTTGGGGGTTAAAATTGTTGACGATCTGATTTACGTAGGCTGTCGCGATCAGATTTGTATCTTGCATGATCTTAATGCGGATGGCGANACGGACTTCTATGAATCGTTTAACAGTGATCATCAGGTTACTGACCANTTCCATGAATTTGCTATGGGATTACAGGTGGATGNCCAGAATAANTTTTATTATGCGAAATCGGCTCGCCATGCGCTGCCGGCCTTAGTCCCTCACCANGGAACCCTACTGCGTGTGAGTGCNGATGGCCAAAGGACAGATATNCTTGCTACCGGTTTTCGAGCTGCTAACGGNGTTTGTCTGAATGAAGACGGNTCNTTTATTGTTACCGACCAGGAAGGGCATTGGAATCCAAAGAACCGGATTAACTGGGTCCGTGAAGGGGGCTTCTATGGCAATATGATGGGCTATCACGATGTCACTGACCAATCGGATGAGGCGATGGAACAGCCGTTAGTTTGGATTACTAATTCATTCGATCGTTCTCCTTCTGAATTGTTATGGGTGGATTCAGAGAAATGGGGACCGCTCAATGGTCGCCTGCTCAATTTGTCCTATGGTTATGGCAAAGTCTATGTCGTCCCGCACGAGGAAGTCGATGGTCAGATGCAGGGAGGGATGATTCAATTCCCGATTGCCCAGTTTCCAACGGGAGTGATGCGAGGGAGGTTTCATCCGGAAGATGGTCAGCTTTATGCGTGCGGTATGTTTGCTTGGGCTGGTAACCAAACTCAGCCTGGGGGTATGTATCGTTTGCGTTATACCGGTGAGCCAGTGTATCTGCCAATAGAGCTCAAGGCTCGTAAAGGCGGAGTCGAGCTTACATTTTCCGAACCTGTGGACGAAGAGACCGCGGTTGAGATTGCAAATTACAAATTAAAGACATGGACACTAAAACGCACTCGTAATTATGGCTCGAAACACTATGATGAAAAGTCAGTTGCGGTCACCTCCTTGCAGCTATCGAAAGATGGGAAGCGTGTCTTTATGACGATTCCAGACTTGAAGCCAACGTGGTGTATGGAGATTAAATACAACCTTAAAGGAGCCAGCGGACGATCCTTTAACGGGACAATTCACAACACGATTCATACCCTTAAGTAGTGGAGTGTCTTTGTGGAGAGAATTAAATAAATGATTAGTAAACAGAATATTCGAATGCGGTGGTCGTTTTGGATTGTGTTGTCGTTGGTGGCGGGCGTATCCGCCCAGGACACACAATTACGTCAGTCATATACCAGCGAGGAGATTAATGACGATCTTGATCGCATGCAGCAGATTTTGANNTCCATGCATCCCGGGTTGCATCTCTATATCACGCCCGAGGATCTTGAAAAAGAGTTTGCTGCAATTCGCCTCGGTAGTAGTGAAACTCAGTCACTACGTAATGCTTTTCTAAAGTTTGCCGCGATTGTCGACAAGGTTCGTTGTGGGCATACCTACGCATCGATCCCGACATCGGCACAAGAAGAATTGAATCGGGATGCCGTCTTCTTTCCGATGCCCCTGAAGTTTCTGGAAGGCAGGGCTTATGTAAACCACAAACGAGTGGAATTGCCTTGCGGTGTAGAAGTGCTGTCGGTGAATGGTATTGCGATAAGCAAGTTGGCGCCCCAGTTAATGCCGTTTGTAACAGGGGACGGCTATGTAGATGAATATCGATTCGAGTTGTTGAGTGACTTGTTTTCCGCGTCCTTGGCGACAGCGTTCCCCCAGAAAGGACAGTTTCTGGTTGAATTTCGAAAACGTAGCGGGGAAGTAGCCATGAAGACAGTGCAGGGTATCGGGGGCAGCAATATCGAAGCGCGGATGCGTAGTGTTGCATTTGGTAAGCCACCGGAACTGCCCTATCGTTTCGAAAAAGTTTTGCCAGATACGGTTGTGATGGCTGTTGATACCTTTGACAACGATTATGGTGCTCCGTCGTTTCGGATGTATCGAGGTTTTGTGACCAAAGCATTTAAGACTCTGGAGAAGTCTCCGGAGATTAAAAACCTGATTTTAGATCTTCGCCTTAACGAGGGAGGTTATACCCGTAATGAGATGCTGTTGTATTCCTATCTAAGCGAAAAGCCTTTCCGGGAAATGCAGGATGGCGAGGCAGTTGCTAACACGATCGAGTATAAGCAAGATCTGAGCCGCCTCTACCAAACCCGAGGTATGATTCGAAGCTACGAGCGTAGATTGAGCCGGGAACTGGTGCTGGCAGACGACGATAGCTTTAGCTTGTCAGAAGATTGGATTCCGCGTCTTCAGCCGGCAGAACGTCGCTTCCACGGTAATATCTTTGTGTTGACAAGCGGGCGAACGCATTCAGCGGGAGCTTGTATCTGTAGTCGACTGAGGGAGACCGATAAAGCAATCTTTATTGGAGAAGAAACTGGTGGAGTGCATGGGGCTTTTACGGCAGGCACAACCTTGGTTTATACGTTGCCCAATACGGGTATTGAACTGGCAGTGCCGATTCTTAAGTACAACATGCTTAAAGCGAAACCAGCTGAGATTGGAAGAGGGGTGATGCCAGATCATTTGGTTCGGGTTCGCCCTGAGGATCTGGTGTCGGGAGAAGACCGGGTCCTGAAATTCGCGATTGAGTTGGTGCGGCGTCAAAAGAAAGAGGACTAATTGTCTTCTTTGCCAGCGTTGAAATATTCCTCTAACTCAAGGATTGTACGCATGACGACTGTCAGATTACCGATGACCACGTAGTTGTCAAAATAGTAATCTCCGGCAGGTACGCCATCGTTATTTCGAATGCGAAAGACGCTGTTCCACTTGGTTACTTTGGCGGCTCGAAATCGGAATCTTCCATAGCCTGCATTTTCATACCCCATGCTGGGCTGTTGGGGGGAGTAGACTCCCATTGCGAACGTTCGGTCTTTAAAAGAGATGATAACCGGATGGCGTTGCTCTCCCGGGCCGTCGGTGAGAGAGACGAGTTGTTGCCGATCTATATTGACTCCCCAGAAGGTATCGAATTGCGCAGGCATATAACCTGTGACAGATTCAAATTGTGCATACCGGTGAAATTCGCCGATCGGTGTGGAGAATGTAGCTTCATATCGAATCACATTATCCCATTGTTTGAATCCCAGCGTAATTCGTTTCGTTAATAGGTGGTTGGATAATAGTTTTTTGTTCTTTGCCAGGTTTCCGGAGGACGTTTGGCCTGGTGCCAGCCAGAATGCCATTTGTGAGGTGGTTTGCAATTGGTCTTTCGTGTGGGTTAGGTGCAGCAGTTTGCTGGTGCTGGAAGTGCCGATTCCGTCACTGCGCGATCCCGCTTCCGTTGGATTGAACGTTTCGCCGCTGAAGTCAGTACCGCGATCGAAATTACTTGCTGATTGCATCTGGCGACCATGGTCATGGCTATCAATAAATTCCTGTCCTTTCCATTGAATGCTGTGGACGGCACCAGCTAGTCGTGGGGTGATGGTAAGTTGGAGCGGACTCCCCTGCAGGTTTTTAGAGAGTGAAATTGGCTCGGTAAAGTCAACCGGCTTTACGGTTACCTGTCCGTGACAAACGCTAAGGGTCGCAATGGTGAAGCAGAGGGTCAGTAATGTATTTCGCATGATAAAAAACGGGAAACTACTGATAGCGTAGTTTCCCGTCTGGTTAATAGGGTTGTTGGTGAGTGGGTTATTTAAGTTCTTTGATCTTAATGTTTTTCCAGGAAACTTCATAAGGACCAGTTCCCTTTCTAATGCCATGTACCTGAAGACCGATGAAACCTTTCGCATGAGTCTTGTAGATTGCTTCATCGACCAGGGTCTCAATGTGTTGCCCATTGATCCAGGTCTCAATTTTTGGGCCTTTGGCGACAATGCGGAATTGATTCCACTCACCGTCTTTGAAGTGTTTGTGAGGCTTGAGCCGTTCAGGCGTCGTGAGCCAACCACGACCAGTAGCTTCACCATAGACGTAACCAGCTTCTGCACCTTTTCCACCACTGGCTTCGATTTCTACTTGAGGTCCGTTCACCCGGCCGAATTTGGTTTTGCTTCCTTCAGGGACTTCCTTGGTTTGACTGCGAATCTGAACCCCACTATTGAGTTCATTGGCTACCTTCACTTCAAATTCCAATTCGAAGTCACCATAAAGTTTCTTAGTGCAAAGGAAACTGTTGGGGCTACCTTCGTTGGTTTTGCCTGTGATGGCATCCCCATCAATTTGGTAAGTGGCCGTGCCATTTTTTTGGATCCAATTGTCAAGGTTTTTACCGTTAAATAGACTAGCCCACTCGCCCGCTGAGAGAGAGGCCGAAACAGTGAAAGCCAGAACGATACTTAATAAAAATCGTTTCATGGGATAAATCCTGTGTTTGTGATTTGGAAGTGGTCTTTTGCAGGTGATGATTTATCACGTTCTTTAATTATACCTCAACCTTATATGCGCGGTAGTAATCTGAAACGTAGGTTTGAGAAAACAGAGGATTACGGTGTCGTCGGCCGATAGTATTGGTATGGATTGTTATGATTACCCACAATATTGGGACCTCGCATTCCGGGACTCAACCCGGGAAGAGGCTGGATTTGTAGAGGCTGTGTCGGCAAGGCTGATGCGGGGTCGGGCAAAACGCATCTATGAACCCGGGTGCGGGGGAGGGCGATTGGTCCTGGAATTGGCTCGTCGGGGTTATGACGTTACCGCGGTTGACCTCAGTCAGCCAGCTATAAAGTACTTAAAGAAACGGCTCAAAAGAAATCAGTTGCGGGCAGAGGTGAGTGTAGCAGATATGCTCGAATTCACCTGTCACCCGAAGATTGATATTGCGATTAATACAGTCAATACATTTCGCCATCTCTTATCCGAGCATGATGCCCTGCGACATCTTGAATGTGTGGCCTCAAGCTTAAAGTTAGGGGGGTACTATATTTTGGGTTTTCATCTATTGCCACCAGATGCCGCTTTAGAAGACCGTGAATATTGGACCGCCAGGCACGCTGGTATTTCCGTCCATATGACCCTCGATGCATACAATGCCAGCCGAAGAAAACGCACGGAAACGTTGCGGTTTCGGATGCAGGTGAAGGGGCATCGTGAGGTCAAAGAGTTTACGACGGAATATCAAATGAGAATCTATACCGCCGCTCAGGTTAAAAGCCTTTTTTCGAAAGTAGCACAGTTTGAATTGGTGGAAGTGTATGACTTCTATTACGAAATAGATGAACCACAACCGTTAGACAATCGATTGGGAGACGCTGTCTTTCTATTAAAGCGTGTGTAGGGACTATTGCCACATGGTCCAAATAGCGCCGTCACCGGTGTCGTACTCTTTCAGTAGTTTTAACTCGCCACTGTCGGCGTCAATCTGATAGATCGCGATGGTACCACTTTTCTGTCCTGCTGCGACGAGATAATTTCCGGTGCCGTCGATCGAGATGCTGCGTGGAAACCAGACAGTGGGAAATGTACCGATGCGAGTTAGTTTTCCTTTNCCGTCAATCTTGAANGCACCAATCGAATCCTGATGATTATCTCGGTTTTGCGTGTCTCGATTGGAGACGTACGCAAATTTACCATTTGGCGAGATTTTAATGTCTGCCGCAGCACTCGTGCCTGTATACCCTTCCGGAAGGCTGGAGAGAGTTTGCATGAGCGTAAGCGTGCCGCTGCGAGTGTTAAGCTTGTAGCCGCTTATGCCCCCTCCGCGTTCGTTAGATGTGTACGCCATATTCAGTGTGGGGTGGAATGCGATATGGCGCGGCTGATGATATTGGTGATCTTCGTCCGGCCCTATTACCCAGGGCGGTTTTAAGGGAGTGAGTCTACCCGTCTTTTGGTTCAGACGGTATTGGTATATTTTGTTAGGGCTGGTGTGAGGGACGTATGCAAATTTCCCAGTCCGATCCAATTCGATGCAGTGAGCTGTTCTTTCCGTTTCGTGGTGATCAATAGTTTCCCCAGTGACGAGATGGTCTTTGATTCTGTAGACGTTGATTTCACCAGTTGCGTAGTGCGCAGTCATGGCAAAGTTTCCTGTAGGGTCCACTTGAAGATAAGGGACACGGACGTCAATTTTTGCGTAGGTTACTAGGTTGAGTTTCCCATTCTCCCCGATCCGAAGTGAGGCAATTGCGTTCACCGTCTCATCCTTGGCATTTTTGCCGGCCATCGCAGCATAAAGATAGTTGCCACACGGTGAGAAACACATAGGACCGGGTGAAATAGGAAGCTTCGTGGTATGAACCGCGGTTAACTCTCCCGTCTTTTCATTGAGTTGGTAGGAAACAATGGTCTTATCGCTTATCGATGCCAGATACATGATCTGAGCACCATTGGCTCGATCAATATCGCTGCTTAACACGACTGCTAAAAATGCGATGCAAAGAGATTTCACAGTTCTATTTCTTAATTTGTAACTGATCGAATAGTCGGTCAGTGAGTGAGTAAGATTTTAGTTCCAATGTCCCGCCGTTAATGTGAACCATTACATAGTGATGGCCCCGGCGAACGTTGTTTTGGAAGAATGGCCGGGTGGGAGCAGGTGTTTCTAAGCCACCTCCACCGCCACCAGTGATCATGTAAAACGGTGCATTGGATTCGACAGCCTTCCCCTTTTGGATCCTCCACGTCCTTTCATATGAGTGAATGTGTCCATTCCATACAATGTCTACTTCGTATTCTTCATATAAGGGTACCAGTTGTCTTGCTCTCTGGTCTCCGTGAGTACCCTTATTTGTCTTCCATAGATTGCCGTAATCATTTTCGTCCGATGAATAAGGAGGGTGATGATGGCAAACGAATTTCCATTTGGTATTGGACTCGGCAAGGGATGTTTTCAGCCATTCATACTGTTCGCTTCCCGGTCCCACTTTCTGATTCGTATCGATCATAAAGAACTGACAGTTACCATAGGTGAATGTATAGAAATACTCCGGTGCGGGAAGTGACACATAGTTGTAATAGTGTTCCGCGTTTTGTTCATGATTTCCTAAAACAGGATAGAAAGGGACGTGGTTGATTAGTGGACGCATCCCAGGAAAGAAATGTTCCAGCCAATGGTTGTGGTCACTACCCGTGGAGACAAGGTCGCCCGAGTGTAATACAAAACTTGGACGTTGTTCCCATGCAAGTTGAGCGATCTTGCCGGATACACTGGGGTTGCCTTGAGTGTCACTGATGACAGCAAAGGCGTAGGGGGTTTCAGAATCAACGGCGGTACGAAAGGTGGCCGGCTCACTTTTGTATTGCTTGCCACCGGGAGTCTTAGACTCCACTTGGTAAAAGTATTGCGTATTAGGACTTAAATCTTTAAGCACGACTTCATGGATGCGGCTGGGATTTAGTTCGACTGAATTGCTGCAGTCAACGGTTTCTCCGTAGTGAACAACGGATGTTGCTGTGGCACTTGTATGCCACATCACCGTCATCGATGTTTGAGTGGCAAATTGTAGGTAGGGAGCAACTAATAATTCAAAGTGTGGTTCCTGAGGATTGGGATCTTCTTGAGCAAGCATTCGATGATGAGCGAACTCTTGAGCCACCCACTCCGGTTGAGCTGCGTTGTCATAAACCTTCACTTCACGGATTCGACCGTGATGGGGGTAACGTTCATTTGAGTCAAGGTAAATCCCGAGGCTGTATACCGCCGATTCCGGGTAATCAATATCGCCATGTTGTTCTTCGCTGCTAAGTTCCTTGACTCCATTGACAAAGAGTTCAGTTGTTTTGCCGTCAAAAACTGCCGCGACATGGTACAACTTGCCAAGTTCATACTTTGTGGTGGCTTTGAAGTAGGTCATTTTTCCGTCACCGTCGTCAACGCCGGTCGTAGCCAATGCGAAGTAAAAGGTTTCCTGGTCATATCCTAGAACCCATCCCTTTTCATGTTCAGCGTTATCCTGGATAAACCCCAGGATGCCTCCCCAACTTTGCCGCGTGTCGATACTGCACCAGGCCGAAATGGTAAGCTCTCGCTTTGGCAGGTAAGGCTGGGCTGCTTTAAGGTCTTTGGCTAGGATGCAACCTGCATTACGTCCTTCAAAGATCAGTGCATCACCTCCTGAGTCTGCTACATATCGAGGTTTCATAAGGAGCTGGCCATTGGGGCCGAGACGTGATTCTAATTGGCCATCTTTGATATGTTTCGATTGGAGATACCAGTGCGAAAGGGGGTCGGGACCTTGATGGGCCCAAGAGAAGGTGGCAAGTGTGATGGTCGTGAGTAATGCTAATCCGAGTCGGTAATACATATTTCTGGAACCTGTGTGCTGGAGGTTAGTTGACATCATCATCGCCGATTGTGCCATAAAAGCAACTGTTGGCTTCCGTTTTCGATTAACAGGCAGTTTCTTATAACAGCTACAATAAAGCTTTGTTTGATTGATTACAAAAACTCGAACTCGTTCGGAGAGTCGTCATGCTAGATCGTCGTGGTTTCTTGCAAGTGGGAGCCGCAGGCATTCCTGCTGTTCTATTAACGCCATCTGATACTTTTGCTAAACGTCCTGCGAAAAAGAAACGCATGGCGATTGTAACGACGACCTGGTGGTATGGCTCGCATGCCTGGCATATGGCGACCCGATTTTTGGTCGGCTACCCAGTCAACGGGAAATGGCACCATCCGGAGATTGAAGTGGTTTCTGCGTATGTGGATCAAATTAAAGACAATGACCTTAGTAACCGCCGAGCCAAAGAATTCGGTTTTACGGTGTACCCAACGATCGCGGAGGCCTTAAGAAACGGGTCCGACAAACTCGATGTGGATTGCGTCCTCTTGATCGGTGAGCATGGCGATTATGAAATCAACGAAATTGGGCAGAAACTGTACCCGCGTTATCGTTTGTTTAATGGAATCACGGATGTGTTTCGGGAAGAAGGGAAATCGCTGCCTATCTTCAATGACAAACATCTCAGTTGGAACTTTGAGTGGGCAGCCGATATGGTGGCTCAGAGTAAGGAACTTAAGTTTCCGTTGCTTGCGGGTAGCTCGCTTCCCGTGACCTGGAGAATGCCTTCAGTGGAATTGCCTTTCGGTGCCGAAATCGAAGAAGCGATGGTAGTGGCTTACGGCCCTAAGGATATCTATGACTTTCATGCTTTAGAAACTCTCCAGTGTATGATGGAGCGACGAAGGGGGGGAGAGACGGGTGTGAGAAGTATTCATGCTCTGGAAGGAGACGCTGTGTGGCAACAGTTGGCAGATAAAAGATGGTCGCCAGTGTTGTTTGAGGCCTGTCTCTCACGTAGTCAGACTCTTGCTCAGACCGAGGACTTTAGTCATCGCTATCCTCCCCTGGGGCTCATGAAAGAATTGGTGGAAACTCCGGTTTGTTATCAGTTGGAATATAACGACGGCACGCGGGCAACCATGATGCTGATGAATGGACTGGTAAAGGATTTTAATTTTGCGGCTAAATTAAAAGGGCAGGCTGATCCATTGTCGACCTGCTTTTATCTGCCACCTAATCCTAACGTAGTTTACTCGGCTGCTTTGATGAACAACGCAGAGAAAATGTTTATGACAAATAAGGCGCCGTATCCGATCGAGAGAACTCTGTTAACCTCCGGTATGGTTCAATCCGCTCTGCAATCTCTTCATCTGGGGCAACGTCAACTTGACACGCCTCATTTAGATATTCACTACAAGGCTTCGAAAGAGAGTACCTTCTATCGAAGGTAGTGGATTGTCATTTCAGTGAACGGGTCCCATAATGAGCGGCTAAGATATCCCTGAGTTACGTAGATAGGAATGGTAAAGTGAAATATCGAGTTGTGTACGCCATCATGGGCACGTTGCTGGCAAGTTTGTTATCGGCTGCCGAGAGACCGAACATCGTTTGGTTGTTGTCGGAAGATAACTCGATCCACTATTTGCAGCACTATGGCAGCCCTAACGGACCGACACCTGCCATTAGTCAGTTAGCTCAGGAAGGTATCACGTTTAACCATGCGTTTTCTAACAGTCCGGTTTGTTCAGTAGCACGCACCACACTCATGACCGGGATTCTNGGNCCTCGGGCAGGTTTTCATTACCACCGTAAAATGGTNCCNGCTAATCTTCCCACNGGCGTTAAGATGGTGCCGGTTTATTTGCGTGAAGCGGGCTATTATTGCACAAACAATAANAAGCAGGACTATAACATCGTTACAGACAAAGTGTGGGATGAAAGTTCGCGAACTGCAAGTTGGCGCAANCGCCCCGACAAGACGCAACCGTTCTTCCATATGCAAAGCTTCGGGATGTCCCATGAAAGCTCGCTTCATTTCAAGTGGGGGCAGATAGACCGGGAAGCATTAAAGACAGATCCGGCTACAGTCGAGTTGCCTCCGTACTTTCCGGATACGCCGCTCTTTCGTTATACGCAGGCGTTTTATCACGATCGTATGACAGTGATTGATAACCAGATTGGGAAAGTTGTCGCACAATTGAAAGAAGATGGCTTATACGAGAATACGATNATCTTTTATTTTGGGGATCATGGNGGNGTTCTGCCACGCAGTAAAGGTTATATCTACGAGGCTGGTTTGCATGTTCCATTGGTTATCCGGTTCCCTGAAAAGTACAAGTATTTGTTCGCACCAGCACAGGGTGTCCGTGAAGACGGCTTTGTCTCNTTTATCGACTTTAGNCCAACGGTCTTGAACTTGGCCGGGTTGGATATTCCCGAGAGTATGGATGGTAAACCATTTGCCGGTGAAGGAGTCACGACCGAATCGTTGGCTNCACGAGACGAAGCATTTGGTTATGCGGATCGATTTGATGAACGCTATGAATTTGCCAGAAGCTTTAGAAAAGGTAAGTACAAGTACATAAGAGCGTATGAACACTTTTACCCTGACTCCCTGCAGAATAATTATCGCTATCGAATGCTGGCATTCTCTCAGTGGCGGGAACTNAATAGTAAAGGGGAATTGAATGAAGCACAGTCTCATTTCTTTCATGCCAAACCGGTGGAATTACTTTTTGATGTTGAAGCGGACCCCCATGAGGTGGTCAATCTCGCAGGCATGGCAGCGCACCAATCGATACTGGAGGATTTGCGAAGCAGACTGCGGGTTAAGATGAAACAGATAAACGATTTAAGTTTGTTTCCGGAAAATCAGATGATTGANCTCGCTTTAGAGGATGGGATCGGGTTTGGCCGGGAACGAAGTGCTGAGATTGAAGATCTGTTGGATGTTGTGGATCTGGCTTTATTACCTTGGGAACAGGCTCGCAAGAAGTTGCAACGGGCGTTCAAGTCGAATAATCCACGTGTGCGTTACTGGGCAGTCACAGCATGTGCGGCCTTTGGCGATAAGGTCGAACCATTGTTGTCCGCCTCGAAGCCATTACTTGCAGATCCAGACCCTCAGGTGAGGATTCGAGCAGCAGAGGTGATGGGAAGTCTGCATATCGTCGAGCCTCAACAGACGATTTACGATGTTTTGGCAAAGTCTGAATCCAATGCCGTTGCTGCCGCAGCGATGAATGCGATCGTGTTTTTGCGGGATCATCATGGTTATGAATTTAAAGTGGATGCTTCGATGATTAAAGCATCAGATGAACCACTGGTACAACGCCGATTGGAATACCTCAATACCGTAAGGTAAGAGCCATCCTTTGAAGGTAATTGAACACGCAGGGGAAAAAATGAAACGACTATCTATAGGTTTGGCGATGTTTCTGACGGCNACTTGTGGTTATGGCCAGNTTCCNGAATTGCCACAAAAAGAGTTCGACCAGATGGTAAAGGAATTATCGAACTGGGGGCGTTGGGGGAAAGACGATCAGTTGGGAACCTTAAACCTGATTACGCCTAAGAAACGAATGGAGGCCGCCAAGCTTGTGAAGCACGGAATTTCCGTTTCGCTAGCGCACCCTGCTGCGATTGAAGTTACGGCGGATAATCCCAATCCTTACTTTCACACCATGCTTCGCCATGGCAAGACTGAAGGTATGTGGGCTGTTGATGAATTAAAGGTCTCTTATCACGGATTTGCTCATACCCATATGGATTCGCTGTGCCANCTGTTTTACAAGGGAAAGATGTATAACGGGTTTTCACGGAGGGAAGTTACCGAAGAAGGAGCTCAGAAGCTAAGTATCCACAATGTTCAGNAGGGGATCTTTACCAGAGGGGTGCTCATCGATATTCCGGCGCTAAGAGGAGTGAAGTATCTCGAGCCGGGCGAGGCAATTATGCCGGAAGAACTAGTTGCCTGGGAAAATCGGACGGGGACTAAAGTGCAGGCAGGTGATGTGGTCTTCATTCGAACAGGCCGTTGGGCCGCCCGCGANGCCAGGGGACCATGGAGTGTAAGTGAGTCCGGNGCTGCAGGCTTGTATGCCACTTGTGCACGATGGATTAAAGAACGAGATATCGCCATGCTAGGGTCAGATGCTGGTAGTGACGTGGCTCCCTCGCGNGTCGANGGNGTGACCCATCCAATNCATATTCTTTCATTGCACGCNATGGGAATCCATATTTTNGATTGTTGTGACTTGGAAGAGTTNCATCGAGTTACACAAAAAATGAAGCGTTGGGACTTTCTGATTCANGCNGCCCCGATTCCGGTCAAGGGTGGCACCGGTTCGCCGTTAAACCCGATCGCCACCTTTTAATGACAGACAGACTTTTGGAGTTAAGACAATAGAATAGCCATGTGTAGAATTTTGACAGTGTTAACGCCCGTCTTGGGATTGGTTCTGGCCCTTACTGATGTTGTTTTGGCAGAACGCCCTAATGTGATTGTCATTATGACCGATGATCAGGGGGTTGGTGATTTCGGGTTTGCAGGAAACCAATTGATAGAGACTCCTCACCTGGATGCCTTGTACAAGGGGGGAGTCCATTTGGAGGAATTTTATGTCAGTCCCGTTTGTTCGCCGACACGAGCCTGTCTGATGACCGGTCGGTATAACTATCGCACTCGCTGCATTGATACTTATCTCGGGCGAAGCATGATGGAGCCACAGGAGATTACGGTGGCGGAAGTTCTGAATGCAGCGGGCTACCGAACGGGGATCTTTGGTAAATGGCATCTTGGCGACAATTATCCGATGCGTGCAATTGATCAGGGGTTCGACGAGGCTTTGATACACAAAGGGGGAGGGCTGGCACAGCCGTCTGAGCCGCGTGAGAACGGTCGTCGTTACACCGATGCAATTCTTTTCCGCAATGGAAAACAGGTGCAGACCAAAGGATATTGCACAGACGTATACTTTGACGCTGCCATCGACTTTGTCAAGACAACGACCGACAACGATGATAACTTCTTTGTTTATATCCCCACCAACGCTCCCCACGGGCCATTTCATGATGTTCCACAGGAGTTGTATGACGACTACAGTCAAAAAGATTTTTCGCCCATCATGGTGCGAAAGTTNAAGGAAGCTGCGCAAAAATCAGAGAACGATAAGTTAGCTCGAATCTTTGCGATGATTACTAATGTTGATCAGAATATTGGGCGCCTTGTGCAAACCTTAAAAGATTTAGGGCAGTTAGATAATACAATCGTCATCTATCTCAATGATAACGGTCCTAATAGTGCTCGCTATGTGAACCAGCATCGAGGAGTAAAGTCAAATGTACTCGAGGGAGGGATTCGCTCACCACTAATTGTTCACTGGCCCGATCAAATTAAAGCCGGTAGTTCAAGTGTTCAGGTCGGAGCCCATATCGATTTATTGCCAACGATTGCTGAAGCCTGTGGCGTGAGGTTGAAGAAGAAGCATCAGGTTGACGGGATAAGTCTGCTCCCGGCCTTGACGAATGTAGATTCGAAACCTGAAACCCGGACATTAGTTATTCAATCTCATCGTGGTAACCAACCGACGCTGTATCACAACTTTATGATTCGTAAAGGAGACTATAAGTTGGTTCATCCTTCCGGGTTTGGGAAAGAAGGCTTTGAAGGGGATCCTAAGTTTGAACTTTATAATTTGGCGGATGACCCTGGGGAAACGAAAAACTTAATTGAGCAGGAATCCCGAACCGCGTCACAGTTGAAAGCTTTGTATGAAGATTGGTTTGCCGATGTCTCCTCGACTCGCAAAGACAATTACGCTCCTCCAAGAATTGTTTTGGGTAGCGAGCATGACCCCGTCGGTATCCTGACTCGGCAGGATTGGCGCAATGGTACTTGGGCACCTAATGCCAATGGGTATTGGTTGGTTGATGTGGAGTCTGCCGGAACTTATGACATTAAGCTTGTTTTTGATGCGGCGAAGGAAAACGAAACGGTCAAAGTGGAGTTTGGCAAAGCTGTTCTGGAAAGCAATTCTGCGGCTGGTTCTGAGACGACGGTGATTCGAAAGGCTCAGCTAGTATCAGGTCCCCAGAAAGTACAGGCATCATTGGTNGCGGGCTCTCAAAGTCGCGGTCCGTACCAAATTATTGTCACGAAGGNCAAGTAGATGGCATTTATCGAGCAGGTNGCTGAAAAAGACGCACAGGGAACGCTGGCTCGGATTTACGAATCNGCNCGTGGACGTGCNGACCGCGTTGCTAATATTATTCGCTTAATGAGTCTTGATCCGGCATCACTGGAAGGGTCGATGCAGTTCTATATTAAGTTGATGAAGACCGAGAATGGCCTGTCATCGGCTCGTAAAGAAATGCTTGCAACGGTAGTGAGTTGCGCCAACGACTGTTACTACTGAACGTTATCACATGCCAAAGACTTCGGTCAGGAGTCGCAGGATGCTGCCATCGCNGAGCAGATTCAGTATGACTATCGGCAAGCCGGATTAACGCCGGCCGATCGTGCTCTTTGTGATTATGCGATTAAGCTGACANTTCGNCCTCAGGATATGTCGCNAGAGGATGTTGTTCACTTGCAGGAGTTTGGATTTAACGACGAGCAGATTACGATCGCTGCTCAAGTGATCGGTTACTTCAATTACATTAACCGTATCGCAGATGGGCTAGGNGTTGATCTGGAGGATCAGATGACCACTCCGACTGAAGAGTGGTTAAATCGNAAGGCCGATTTCCGTTAGGATCGTTNGGTTTATCATTCGCAGAGGTGGTCCCACTTTTTTACAATNAGAACNTAGGTTGTATTGCTTCCGGACAGTAAAAAGGCTTCGCTATGAAAGACGCTTCAAGACGTAAATTTCTCACTACTCAAGCGCCGCTAATAACGGTGGCCGCGGCTTCCGTGGCTACCGTTCATTCGCAAACACAGGAGCCGAAGGCAAAACTGGTTTTTGGGATCGTCGGTTGTGGTGGCATTATGAGTCTGCATGTGCAGGGCTTAGTCAACCGTCACGATGATGTGGAAATTGCCTGGTTATGTGATGTAGATGATGCACAAACCGAACGTATGAGTCGGTTTGTCAGGCAAGAGTTTCAANCAAAGGCACCGAAACGAACTCGCCGGTATGAAGAGGTTATTCAGGACAAGAATGTAGATGCGATTGTCATTGCCACGCCTCATCACTGGCATGCGCCTATCGCCCTGGCCGCGATGCGGGAAGGAAAGCATGTTTATATCGAAAAGCCGATTTCTCACGTGTATAACGAAGGCCATGCGATTATTAAAGCCGCCAGGCAGTACGGCTGTGTAGTTCAGCAGGGAAGTCAGATGCGTAATAGCCCTGTGACCGCGAAAGCNGAGAANCTTTTGAAGGAAGGTNTGATCGGTGACGTGAAAGTCGCCCGTGCATGGACCGCCGAAACTCGAAGTGTAGCTAAGCCTGTACCCGATACCGCAACCCCATCCAATGTGGATTACGATCGGTGGTTGGGGCCGGCACCCACGAGAGGCTTTAACCGGCAGCGGTTTCATGGTAGCTGGAGAATGTTNCAGGATTATGGGAACGGTGAAATTGGTGACGATGGGATTCATGATCTGGATATGGCAGCCTGGGGCCTCGGGGTCGATAGACTGCCGACACAGATTACCGCCCGCGGCAGTCGTATGATGTTNCATGGGCATGCCAGTGAGTATCCGGACAACATGAATGTCGCCTATGAATATGATGATGGTCGACTTTTGATTTATGAGAACTACCCGTTTACGGCCTATGGCATACATGGTTTTGATAATGGCAACGTGTTTTATGGCACAGAAGGTTATATGATTTTTTCACGGCGTGGTGCCTTTAGCGTATTTCTGGGCCCCAAAAACAAACCGGGCCCCACGGAAGGACAGGAAATCCGGGGTTCACGTGGCTATGCCGAACATATGCATGAGTTCCAGCAGGCTATTCGAACTGGTTCNGGNACCAAAGCAAACGCTCANACNGCACANTATAGTTGTGCGTTGGTTCATCTTGGCGAGGTGGCATATCGGACGGNAGGTCGTTTGGATTTTGATCCGGNNGAAGAGAAGTTTATTNATAACGATNAAGCGAATGCNTTGCTAACCAAAAAATATCGGGAACCTTATACACTAGGATAAAGGTGCTGCCACTATGAACTCTGGCAGTAATGGCCAGTCGCATTGCGACCCAACAGTCTTTCCGTATGTCTGCGATCTGGCAACTGATTCTTCGCATGCCAGTCTTGCNCACNCGTTACGGCACCTGACNGTCGAAAGAGAAGCCTNCCTCGAACAGACGCGTCGNCANGGCGTTGTCTTATTTCGTAATACTGGCGGCGAGACAGCCGAAGACTTTGATGCGATGGTTAGATGTTTTGATTTGCCGAACTTCCCCTATGAGAGATCTCTGTCGAACGCAGTACGAGTGGAAAAGACCGAACGAGTGTTCACTGCAAACGAAGCACCATCCAATGCCCGTATCTACTTACATCATGAGATGGCTCAGACGCCTGTGTTTCCCAGTCACCTGTTCTTCTTTTGTGAGCAACCAGCGGATAGTGGAGGTGCAACACCGATTTGCCGTTCAGATTTGTTGCTTGCAAGGTTAGAACAGGAGTTACCATGTTTTGTTGAGGCATGTGCTGAGAAAGGTCTGTGTTACACTCACACAATGCCTGCTGATGATGATCCCGGGTCAGGGATGGGGCGAAGTTGGCGAAGTACGTTTCGGGCTAAAAGTCGCCTGGAATGTGAAGAGAAAGTGGCGGAGTTGGGCTATCGCGCAGTCTGGAATTCGGACGACNGTTTAACGGTGACCACTCCCGTCCTNCCAGGAGTGAAGAACCTCGAAGACGGTCGTCGCGTGTTTTTTAATCAGNTGATNGCCGCTTATTCAGGATTTGGGCCTGATGGAGAATCCCCTGATCATTCAATTACCTTTGGCGATGGTGAAAAACTTCCGGCTGATATGGTTCTGCAAGCCTGTCAGATAGCAGAAGAACTAACGTTTGATATTCAATGGCAAACAGGACAAATGGCAATCGTAGATAATCACGTCGCGATGCATGGAAGACGTAGTTTTAGTGGTACTCGCAAAATTCTGGCGGCGTTGATTGCCCAAGAGCTAACTTAAAGTAAGGTGCAATAGGTTGATGGAAGCCAGGATGGAAACAGACGAAAACGAGAAATGGTACAAGGGCATAACGCGGTACCAGTGGGTCGTTCTAATGATTGCTTCTCTGGGGTGGATCTTTGATGTTTTTGAAGGTCAGATTTTTGTCGCCAGTATGAANGAAGCGATGCCGTCGCTTGTTTCGCCGGAAGACCTGGCCCATATTCCCACTTACAACAATTTCGCCTTGGCNGCCTTTTTGTTAGGGGGGGCTGTAGGAGGAATCTTTTTTGGAATGTTGAGTGATCGGATCGGTCGTACCAAAACCATGTCGATCACCATTCTGTTCTATTCCCTGTTCACCTGTGTTTCGGCGTTTTCACAGGAGTGGTGGCATATGGCCGGCTTCCGTTTTCTCGTGGCGATGGGAGTCGGGGGTGAATGGGCTATTGCCAGCGCCATGGTGAATGAGGTCTTTCCAAAACGCGCTCGAGCGCATGTGGGAGGATTATTTCACGCTTCGAGTGTGCTAGGTACCTACCTGGCAGTTTTGGCGGGNATGTTTCTGGTTGGGAATGAGTCCATACAACAATGGGCAGATGGTCTGGATATNGAGTTTNTCGATAAATCCACGATTCCCTGGCGACTGGGGTTTCTTGTTGGTGTCGTTCCAGCGGTTTTGATCATCTGGATTCGCGTGAGCCTGAAAGAGCCGGATAGCTGGCAGCAGGCGCGTCAACAGGCTCAGACGCANGGTGGTCAACNATTAGGAAGGATCGGTGATTTGTTCAGCGAACAGTNTCGGACTCGGACTGTNGTAGGAGTGCTGCTGGCAGCGATTGGCTTGGCGACGTTTTGGGGTGTGCATATTTATGGAAAAAATGTCATGAAGAGGGCTGCTCAGCTAGAACTGTCTGTCGTTGTTGATATGGAACGAAAGGATGCGAGTCTGNACGATTTNCCANTTCAGGAAAAAGTTGTCGATAAGAATGAACTCAAGTATTACGAGATGATTGGTATGCTCTGTGCAACAACGGGAGCGGGTTTGGGATTGCTGGCTTTTGGCCCGATNTGTCAGAAATACGGGCGTCGTCCGGCTTTCGCTTTTTACCATGTCATAGCGGTTGTTATTTCGCTCGTGGTGTTCCTCGGGAGNTTCTCAACAACGACGCTGTATCCGTTGTTAATCCTGTTTGGTTTTTTTACCGTTGGAATGCATGCTGGTTATGCGATCTATTTTCCCGAGCTTTATCCGACAAGAATGCGGGGGACAGGTACTGGNTTTTGTTTTAACGCCGGACGTATCATTGCTGCCCCAATACTTGTCTTAACCGGGACGATGCAGAGTCGATGGGAGTTGTCTCAGATACAAGTCGGCGCCTATTTGTCNGGGTTGTTCCTGTTGGCGTTGGTTGTTCTGGCCTTCGCCCCGGAAACTAAGGATACCGTTGAAGGAGAGTTGGTGTGAGATTCCTGACGCTGCTCATCGCAGTTGTGTTGACGATCGATTCNGTGAATTCAATGGAACCGATNGTTGAGTTGCCGCCGTCGCTATACAAAGCTGGAGCAGACGGTGTGACCCCGGCCGTGAACAAGATCCCAAGTCGTCTGGATTATGTTTACCGTGCNGGAGAGGNGAAGTANAAGTTTTGTCATCACCCCTGTTTAATTGAATTCAAAGGTTTGTTGTATTGTGCCTGGTCAAACGGGAGAGTTGGTGAAGACGAGCCCGGTCAAAGACTTGTCATTGCTTCCAGTAAAGATGCTCGGAGTTGGACTGAGGCTCAGCCTTTATTGACTGCTCAGCAGGTAGGGAAGTATGAGAAGCACGTGTTTGTAGCTTCAGGACTTCTGCTCTGGCAGGAGAAGTTGGTCGCATTCTACACGATTACACCAGGTAAAAATTTCCATGAGGAGACAGCNNTGTACTTCAGCGAATCGTCCGATGGGAAAGCTTGGTCAGACCCTCATCGTATCACCTCAGGATTTTACATCAATCCACCGGTAGTGCTGAGCAATAGTCGCCTGATGATGGGGGGGGAGTATGTATCGGAAACAGANCGAAAGAAGNGGCGGAGTAAACTGATCTACCACGATGGAGGATCATTAACTGCGGGNTGGACGGAAACTANAATTGATGAAGGTGACTTGGCGAGAATTGGCTATGCAGAACCAAACTTTATCCAGCGGGAATGTGATGTGCTCGGCTTCTTTAGAAATTATACAGGTCACTTACTTGTTTCTCGTAGTACTGATAGGGGGCAGAATTGGAGTGCGTTGATGGATTCAGGAATTCCGGATAGTACTGCACGATTTGCCACGGGTAATCTGCCTGGCGGCCAACGATATCTGATAGGGAATTCGTTACACAAGAAGTTTGATCGCCGTGCCTTGCTGATTTCCATTAGTGATGATCAGGGAGCATCGTTTGATCGTTGTTTTATTCTTCGTGACGAGCCGGCGGTTAAAAAATTCCTGGGGCAACATAAGATGGATGGTTGGCAGTACCCGCATGGTTACGTATGGAAGAATCTACTTTTGGTCGTTCATAGTGTCAACAAAGAGGATGTTGCGATTTCCGCGGTGAAATTGAAAGATCTACAGACTGTGAAAAGGATTAGCGTTATCGATGAGTGATTTAGATCTGAGGTTCGGGATTGTTGGATTTGGAGCATGGGGCAATTGTCATGCGGAAGCAATTACTGCCACGGAAGGTGCCGTTGTTCATGCCATCGCAGCAAAGTCAGAAGCGACTTGTGATGCTGCTCGACAAAAATATCCGCAGGCCGTAGCCACGACAGACTATCGCCAGCTAATCCGGCTTGATGAAATCGATATTGTCGATATTGTGGTCCCTAGTCACCTTCATCGCGAGGTCGCGGTGGCAGCACTCGAAGCAGGCAAGCATGTCTTGCTGGAAAAGCCGATGGCTATCACGATCGAGGATTGTAACGCCATTGTGGATGCGGCCAAAGCAAACGACTGTTTGTTAGCGGTCGGCCATGAATTGCGTTTGTCGTCAATGTGGAAGAAGGTCAAAGACCTTGTCGAGGATGGGTATATTGGTGATCCGCAGTATTGTCTCGTCGAATTGTCTCGTAAGCCCTATCGGCATGGTGCAGATGGTTGGAGATTTGATATTGAACGTGTGGGGAATTGGATTCTTGAAGAACCAATTCATTTTTTTGACTTGGCCCGCTGGTATTTAGCACAGGCCGGAAATCCGACCAGTATCTTTGCCCGTGCGAATTCACATCAGGACGGACATCCCGAATTGCAGGACAACTTTAGCGCGTTAATGAATTTTGAAAGCGGGGCCTATGCGGTTGTTACTCAGACTCTAAGTGCATTTGAACATCATCAGATGGCTAAGATCACCGGCACAGAAGGTGCGATTTGGGCGAGTTGGAGTGGTGCTCAGGACAGAACCTTGCATCCGGCTTTTGCCTTAAAAGTTTTTAACGCTCAAAGCGGCGAAGTGCTTGACCTGACACCCGACAGAATCACCGGCGAGGTATTCGAGTTGCAGGACCAGATGGCAATGATGGTGAATGCCGTTCGTAACGGTGGTGAGTTACACGCCACCGGCGATGATGGTCGCTGGTCGGTAGCTATGTGCATCGCCGCACAAGAGTCTGTCGACACAGGTGTCCCTGTAAAAATAATGGAACAACTGTCATGATGATTACCAAGACTCTGTGCACCTTCGCACTGACGGCAATTTGTCTATCGGCTTTGCAAGCGGAAGATACGACCTCGCTACGAGTAATGACTCTTAATCTATACCATGGTGGTACACGATTGGGACAGCCTCTCTCTCAATCGGTGAAGGCGATTCAAGCGGCTAAAGCGGATATTGTCGGATTGCAGGAAACAGAGAATCAAGATGACGATAGCTCCGTTCAATTAGCCAAGATGTTAAAGTGGCATCACTTCGTGCAGGGTGGTCGGACTTCGGTTATTTCGAGGTATCCGATCGTGGGTCACACGCCAAACAAGTGGGGTGTGCATATTAAACTTCCCACCGGAATTGTCGTCCACGCATACAACGTTCACTTCCACTATGTACCGTACCAACCTTACCAGTTTGCGAGAATTCCGTACGGCGACTTTCCGTTTATCACGACTGAAAAAGAGGCGATTCACTGGGCGAATGAAGCTCGTGGAGATCAGGTGTCACGGATGTTATCAGAGTTGAAAGCGAGCTTGAAGTCAGGGACGGTTTGCTTTTTAACCGGCGATTTCAATGAACCCTCTCATCAGGATTGGACAGAGAGGGTGGCAGAGCAGGGGCGGATCCCCATGAAGGTTGCTTATCCGACAACTCGGCG
>PAJC01000114.1 GCA_002705165.1 Planctomycetaceae bacterium
GTGCGAGCTGTTATTCGAAACGTTCCCAAGGTGCTGTCTGCTCGGGATAGATTACTCAATAGTATTTTCGACGATGAAGCCAGTCATTTTGTATTGTTTAATCGGCAGACTCGTATCGATGGTAAGTTTGCGATCGACGAGGAAGAGTTTTTACACCTCGACGCTTCTCAATCAGTTCAGGGGTTAACGGTCCCATTTTCATCCGTTAAGGCATTCGTAATGAATGAGATGCAGCGGAACAAAACAGCAGAGTTATTTGTCGGTTTTTCAGACGGGAGCTTTGGCCAGGCGAGTCGTGTTTCACGAAACGGCAGACAGCTCACGTGGGAGACAGCAAGTCAGGTGCGGTTGACTACGGCCGACCCGCTGTTTGTACAAGAAGAGGTGAATGTTTGGGAGAATCTGATTTGTTTGCGTCCCTTAAAAACGGACGTGGTGTTTCTTGACGGATTAGAAGAAACACAGTCTGTGAGCCTTCCCTTTTTTGAAGGAACGCTGGCTCACACCGAGCCCTTGAAATATGCCCGGCCTGGTCACGGACGTAATGCGATAGGTGGAATGCTCCGCCATGCCAATTTCACTTTCCAGCATGGTCTTGGGATGAAGTCCTTATCACGAGTGACCTTTGATATACCTGAAGCTGCCACCACATTCATTTCCGATATTGCAATTGATTCCATTGCGGGAACTCGTGGTAGTGTCACGTTCCATGTGTTTCTGCGCGAGGATTCTGGTGATTGGATTCCTGTTTATTCAAGCGGCGTGATTAGGGGCGGGGACCGTAATCAGACAATCAAAGTGCCACTTGGTGAAGCCAAAGAGATATCGCTTGTTGTCGGAATGGCAGACCGGGCAACCGTTGCCGATTACGCTAACTGGCTCGATGCAAGATTTATTTTGCAACAAGCCAGATAGAACTGTACGCCTGATGGTGATTGTTAGGCGCCATATTTTCCGAGCCTGCCAGCGTTAGCCAGTGCAAGCGTCATTAAGTGCTTGGCTTCGAATTGTCCAAGCCCGCCAACCCGAGCTGAAGACTCGTTAAATTCACTGAGATTGTCATAGCGACAGCAGGCGGAACTGAGCAGGGTTGGCACGGGGTGCCAGCTATGGTTCGCCAGATAACTTGGCGTGCTGTGGTCGCCGGTAACGATCACAACCGTTGGGTCCAAGTCCAGGATTTTTGGAATGATGGCATCGAAGTCTTCAGTGCGAGCTTTTTTCTCTTCGAAGTTACCATCTTCACCAGTACTGTCAGTGTATTTGAAATGGACAAAGAAAAAGTCGTAGTCATCCCAGTTCTCTTTGATGACAGCAGCCTGTTCGTCGAGGTTAGACGCATCACCGATAACGTCCATACCTACCAGTCGAGCCAAGCCTTTGTACATGGGGTAGACGGCTACAGCAGCCGCGCGAAGACCGTAAACTTCTTCGTAGCTGGGTAGGTTTGGCCTGGCAGCGAATCCTCGCATCGTATGGAAGTTCGCCTGTGGCTGATCTTTGAGAATCTCACCGGCCTGCCGCAGAAATTCTTTGGCTACTTCCGCTGTCTTTTCACTTTCAGGGTCGGTAGCAACTGGTTCGAGTGGTGGGACACCCGTTGCTTGTGGATCGGTATCTAAAACATTTCCACCAAGGCCCTCGCCGCGAAAGACAACGACAAATCGATGTTCTTTGACCGGTTCGACAAAGATTTCGATTCCCTCGATTTGAATCTGGCGAAGACTTTCCGCAATCGGTGCACTAAGTTCCGTAGCAATTCGTCCAGCTCGGCGATCGGTAATGTTTTTGTTCTCGTCCAGCGTACAGAAATTACAACGAATCGCGACATCACCGTCCTGGAGCTCAAAACCAATCCCTGTTGCTTCCAGAGCTCCACGTCCGATTTCGTACTTGAGCGGGTCGTAACCAAAGAGTCCCAGATGCCCGGGGCCAGAGCCAGGAGCGATACCGGGCAGGACCGGTGTACTTAGTCCCTGAATACTACGACTTGCCAGACTATCGAGATTGGGGGTGTTGGCAGCTTCTAATTCTGTCTGTCCACCAACTTCGTGCGGCAGACCTCCCAAACCATCGGCAACGAGCATGACAATTTTTGAGTCATTCTTAACTTGCAGTTTTCGGGTTAAATCGTGTGTATCCATGTCTTATCGATTCTTAGTTTGAGACTGTCCTGTGATTGTTAGATTCTTTTATTTTCGCCTCCGTGGCTAAATGAACAAGCCCCGATTGACTAATCGTTTACAAATCTGAACGGTTTGTCCCCGGCCCTTAGCTTCACCGCTTAGTTTTGCAAAGTCACAACTGCCAAATCGTGTGATTCTCGGTAGAATCAAAGAGGTCTTACACATTGATCTTATCCTTGAAGAGAGTAGCTTTTCGTGAATTCCTCGTTGTCTGTTGATTTGTCCGGTTGTTGGCTGGATGAACATGGAATTACTAAGTTGCAATTTGCTGAATTGGCAAATCGTTTAGAAGCTGTACGCGATGAGACCGTACTTACCGATGTTAAGTTACTTCAGTCAGAGTCGATTCCAGTTGAAAAGGTGCCGTTAGATGGAAGGTTCTATGAATTGCCGGAACGGTTACTCAGGCAGTATGCCGAGGATCGACGGGGAAGTGAGCTAGCTCAAATTCTATCGGTGGCTCGTCAATTACAGGATTCCAGTGAGGCGGTCGTCATGCTTGGGATTGGTGGTTCCTATATGGGAGCCAAGGCTATTCTCGATGGATGTTGTGAACCGTACTACAACGAGTTGTCTGTGGAACAACGTGCGGGACGCCCTCGTATTTATTTTGAAGGAAATAGTTTAGATAACGATTCTATACAGGCTTTACTTCAGAGGTTATCTGGTAGCCGCTGGTCACTTGTCGTGATTAGTAAGAGTGGTGGCACGCTGGAAACAGCGATTGCATTTCGATTATTTCTGGAGTCCCTGCAGCAGCAGTTTCCAGAGGAAGTATCGAGTCGCATTGTTCCGGTCACGGGGCCGGAAGGAAAGTTGGATTCCTTAGCGCGGAGTTTGAATTGCAAAGATGTATTTCGGGTACCGGACGGCTTGGGCGGGCGTTTTAGTGTTTTATCTCCGGTGGGATTATTGCCAGCAGCCTGTATGGGAGTAGATGTTGTTCAACTTCTGGAAGGCGCGGCCGCTATGAATGATACTTTTCGCACCGCTTCTGCGGAACAGAATCCGGTTTTGCAGTATGTGGGTGCTGCCCATTTGCTCGAGACAAGCAGAGGGGTCGATATTCGAGTTTTGAGTGTTTGGTCCAAGGCTCTTGAATCTGCCGGGCTTTGGTACGACCAGCTTCTTGCCGAGAGTTTAGGGAAGGCCGAAATGGGGGCTACACCGGTCACTGCAGTAAACACTCGTGACTTGCATTCACGGGCACAGCAACACCAGGAAGGTCGACGTAATAAAGTCATTGTCAATGTAGCGATACGGTCGACAAGGACCGATCGTATCCGGGTGCCTAAACGTGATTCAGATCATGATGCATTGAATCAATTGGCAGGAAAACCTATGACTGAATTGCTATCGGCAGCCTATCAAGGAACTAATCAGGCTCTCCAGGAAGCCGGACGCCCGGTCATCGATATTGAGCTTGAAAGTACGGATGCATTTAGTCTCGGGCAGTATTTCCAAATGATGATGCTGGCGACAGTGGTGGAAGGCCGGTTATTAGGAATAAATCCATACGGGCAACCTGGAGTGGAGGCTTATAAAAACAAGATGAAATCGCTGCTGGGAATTGCAGATTCACAAAAGGACTAAATAACATGGCGACTTCGATAAAGTGGTTAGGGCATTATGCATTTGAAATTAGAACAGGTGACCAAACAGTGCTGGTGGACCCGTTTGTGAATGATAACCCTGTCGCCACGGTTTCAGCCGATGATTTAGAGGCAGATTTTATTCTGGTAACTCATGGTCACGCTGATCATGTGGCGGACGTAGCATCGATCGCCAACCGGACCGGCGCTACTGTGGTGGCCCCGGTGGAGGCAGCAGCCTGGTTCCAAAGCCAACAGAACGTGGAGAACACCATCCAGCTGAATTTGGGCGGTGGTATTCAACTTCCCTTTGGGCATGTTCGGATGACCATTGCCCATCACAGTTCATCGATGCCGGATGGAAGTTATGGAGGGAATCCAGCGGGCTATATTTTGACGTTAGCGGAAGGGAAAGTTTATTTTTCTGGTGACACTGCGCTCTTTATGGAAATGGAATTATATGGCCGTCAGGGAATCGATTTGGCAATCCTGAGTATAGGTGATCATTTTACAATGGGACCGGAGGATTCCGTGCAGGCTATCAAAATGCTGAACCCAGCTAGAGTGGTTCCGGCTCACTTCAATACATGGCCACCCATTGAGCAGGATGCCAGTGCCTGGGCCGACAAAGTTTCTGCATCCACCGAGGCTCAACCGGTCGTTCTGGACATTAATGGAGTGATTGAGCTGTGAGGTTTCTTTGTTGGGTATGGCTACCACTAAGCCTGATGTCTCTGCACGGGACTCCTCTGAAGGCAGAGGCATTGCGTTGGCAATGGACTGTAGGTGAGGTCTATAACATTAAGCTTACGTCTAACGTTGTTCTTGCTGTCTCTTCGGATAGCGACAAGCTGAATTACCAAAATGAAATTATTATCGCGGGCCAATGGACCGTTGCCGAGGTTAACTCGAGTGGCATTGCTCATCTTCACTGGCAGGTTAAGCGAGTTGAGATTAATCCGATGGCCAAAGAGGGACAATTGAAGCTCGATACAGATGTTAAAGCAGAGAACCCTGATCAGGCTACTTTTCAGGCTNCTTTNCGCGGATTATTACAGAAGCAATTTGAATTGGTGGTTAACNATACCGCTCGTTTGACTGGTATCAANGAGTTNCGTCAGGATTCGACGGCCTCCGAAAAAATTCTCTCGGGAAAGCCGGAACGCCTAGGCAANNTCAAGTTGCCACCGCTTTTCGATTCCGGAGGAGTGGCTCGCGCATTCAAGCATGTGTTTATCCAGTTTCCTTTTGATCCGCTCAAGCCTGGCGATACATGGCAGCCAACTCTTCCGCTGAACACTCCCGAACCCAAAGAGATGACGGTTTATAAATATTTGGGAGTCGATGGATCCGCGGTTTCAGGCCGTAGTCCGCAGGAGCCAAAAAGACCGCAGATTGTTTTCACTCCCAAAATTCACTTTGACGATAGTGATCAGGCTGATGTTGAAGTAAAAAGTCAAAAAATAGAGGGGAAGATTTATATCAATACAGCAGANCGCTTTATTGAAAAAGTCGTAATCGANTTGGNNCTGGAGACCATNACTANTGACGATGGGCAAAAGATTCATGTCTTGCANGAAGAATCGCATTTGATTGAATTAAAGAAGTTGTTACGCTAGGCNGCCCTGATTCTGTATGATGTTGGAACCCACTCCGGATACTGGTTTGTTAGTTAAAGGCTAGATTGATGAAATTCAGCGTATTAGGCGGGATGATACTGTGTTTGCTATTATGGACAGTCGAGGTNCATGCNCAAAAGANACTTCGCATGAAGTTTGTTCAGGGAGCAAAGTCAACCATTTCTTTGGTCAACAAGACGGTTGTCGACACTGAGTTTGGTGAAAACAATAATAAAACGAATCTAACGATGGCAATGGATTTGTACCAAACGGTGAAGGAGGTCAAATCGGATGGTTCGGCGGTTGTGATTCAGGAATTGTCACGGATCCAGATGGAATCAGCCGGGGGCTTTGTAGGAGTTGCATTGAAGTTTGACAGTAATAATTCCAAAGAAGAGGATGAGGCCAATGCTTTGTCTCAAGTTCTGCGGCCGTTGATTGGTGCAGAGTTTAAAGTGACTTACAGTGATCGGGGAGTTGTCTTGGACGTGGAACCTCCAACGGATCTGACGAACAGCCCGACAACTGCCTCGACAACGGTTTATCAGCAGATGTTTGGTAAGGAGTCATTTAAGAGTATGCTTTCGCAAAGTTCGGTTGTTCTGCCGGAAAAACCGGTAAGTGAAGGTGCCAAGTGGGAAACCAAGTTTTCATCAGCAGCTCAGNCAGGGGGGGCGGCAGTGACCGTCTCGTATGTGTACGCTGGAACGGTACAGGTCGACGGTAAAGAGTTAGAGCAGCTGAACNTTACCATGGTGGTGAAATTGCTTGAGTCAAAGTTGCCGGACGCTCCCCGTTTGAATATCAAGAAGCAAGCCAGTTCGGGGACGATGTACTTCGACAACCAGGCAGGTGCCATGAGTCACTCTGAAATTAAACAGCTCATGCAAATCGAAGGTCAGATTGGTGCGATGTCGTTGTTGCAACAAACCATGACGGATGTGATCACGACGGTAAAGTAGTCGGGCTCCGTATTTTAAGAAACAGGAACGAGGTTCGTCTTGTCTGAATTTGAAACCGTAGCTCGCGTGGCCGATATCCCGGAGGGGGAAGGGCGNGGTTATACCGTGAATGGACGACTGATCGCGATCTTTAATGATGCTGGCGAATTTCGAGCTACCGATGATTTGTGTCCTCATATGGGGGCGCCTCTTTCGGGCGGCTATATTTTGGACGGTGCTGTTGTCTGTCCCTGGCACGCCTGGCGATTTTGTATCAATGATGGTGGCTGGACCGACAACCCGGAACTGAAGATTGATGTCTTTGAATTGCGAGTTGAAGACGATGAAATTCAAGTTCTGGTACCGACAAAGGAGAATTGANTTCCTGTGAGCAAAGATACTCAAATAAGTTTCTCTGAATTTCAATCCTTGATCCGAACCATGTACATGGAGAAGGACGTAGAAAGAGGGATTGATGGCACCTTTATGTGGCTCATGGAAGAAGTCGGTGAATTGGCGGCTGCCCTACGCAGTGGCTCCGAAGCCGATAAGTCGGAAGAATTTGCCGATGTGCTCGCATGGCTGACGACGATTGCTAATGTTGCTGGTATCGATTTAAATGATGCAATTAGAGGGAAATATGGCGATGGATGCCCTGGTTGCCAACAATATGTTTGTCAGTGCAGTGATTCGGAAAAACCGTAGTAGGTAATGCAGGGTACAGAAGCTGAAAACCTTGCTCCGAATCGTGAATAAGGCGGTACTTTCTTTAGCTAAATAGCCGATGAAAAAGAAACAGGGCGATCTNTTTAAAGATCGATGCCGGCTTTACGNATTGCCGTTCCGTTTATTGTTTATGGATCATTTATTCCCAACTCATGACTTTAGCCACACTTAGATGTCGAATGATTTTTGCCAGTTTGCTGGCATGGTGGCTTCTTCTCCCTTCCTTTTGTTCGGGCCAGCTGCCCACCGAAGAGATTCAGGTTGAGTATGAGTTGGGTTTTGGTGGTGAGTTTAAGCGAGGGGTCTGGATACCTGTTCAGGCTGAGGTNATGAATAATGGCCNCAGCGAATTTGAGGGGCAGTTCGTTGTCGAAGCTGAAGATGTNGATGGTATTCCGGTTATTTACACGAACGAAAGTCAGAAGTTTANGTTGGCTGTTGGTGAGTCTGTTTCTGTATCTCAATACATCAAAGTTGGTAGGCTTCCATGGCGAGTGGAAGCAGGGATTAGAGATCAGTCCACTGGGAACTATGTCGACCAAAAACTATTTAACCGGGCAGCCGGCGGGAATCGAAAAGCCACTTCGTATTTCGTTTTGCAGTTGGGCAAAGGTTTACCGATAAGTCGTTCTCGTCTGCAAAGTTCTCTTTCAGCCAATGCCGATCTTGTTGAGTTATCACTCATTCAGATTGATGAATTTGAAAAGCTACCTCATCAGTGGATTGGGTATGAATCCATTGACTTGATTGTTTTGCCTACAGCCAGTTCCGGAATTCTGGATCAATTGACAGCTGGGCAGGCTCAGGCTTTGCGAGATTGGGTATATCAGGGTGGGCGTTTGATTTTGTTTGCAGGTAAAGAAGTCGCCCGAGTCGCGGCGGAGAATTCACCGCTTTCCGACTTGCTTCCGGGCAATATTACCGGAACAGTTGGTCAGTGGAACACATCAGGTTTGGAGAATTATGGGAATGCTCAGCAACGGCTCTTTTTGAGTCCCGAAAAGAACCCGCTTGGTAGATTGGAAGTGACGGATGGCCGAGTCCTACTACGTGATCAGGAAAACGCTCAGGCTTTACACCCTCTGATTGTCAGAAGTGTCCGCGGCTTTGGCATGGTGATTTACGTGGCATTTGACATCGATGCTCCACCGTTGGATGCGTGGGATTCGTCACCCCGGATTCTGGAAAAACTAATTGCCGTTGGGCGTAATGCCGGAGAGGAAGACGATTCGTTAGCCGGTGGCGGAGTCAATCATGCGGGGTATCAGGATCTTTCAGGGCAACTACGTTCTCAGTTGGAGAAGTTTGAAAGCGTCACTCCGGTTCAATTTGTTTGGATTGCAGCATTGCTGGCATTCTTCGTCTTGGTAATTGGCCCACTCGATTTCTATTTGTTACGCAAACTTGATCGTTTTCATTGGACATGGGGAACGTTCCCTGCGGCTGTGAGCCTTATTGCGATCATCGTCGTGGTCATGAGTGATACGCTTCCGGCCGGAGCACCGCAGATGAACCAACTTCATATTGTCGACATCGATGCTGTGACAGGGACTGTTCGCGGGACAGATTACTTGGCAATTTATAGTCCCGAGATCGGTGCTTTTAATGTGAAATTGAAAGCGAAGGTAACGGAGCAAAATACCTCTATTCCTCAGGTTGAGAAACAGTTCATAACAACCGGTTGGCACGGATTACCTGGGACGGGACTGGGTGCGTTAGGAAGGGCCAGTTTTCAGACGTATATAAATCATGAATATCAGGTAGATACTGTCGTCACTGAATTACAAAGCATTCCGGTACAGCACGGCGGAACGAAGAGTATTCGTTCGCGGTGGTCCGGGCAAATGGAGATTGGGACCCAGCCTACGTTGTACGCAGATCCCATTAGCGGGGCTTTGCGAGGAACGCTTACGAATCCATTTGATTTTGACTTGTATGAGGTAGAGATTGTCTTTGACGGAAAGGTCTACCCGATTGGTCGAACCTTTAAGGTGGGTGAGTCAGTAGATATCTTTGATATCAGTGACCAATCGCAGGGGATTGATAACTACTATTCCCGATATCAGGACGGTAGTAGTAAGGGTAACCGTCGCCGATGGAGTGTGATGGAGGAATCCACACAACGAATTGTGAGACAAATGATGTTCAATCAGGATATTGGCGGAGCCAAATATACAGGTCTGATTAACCGATACGAAGAATTCCTCGATCTAAGCCACACGCTGTCTTATAACCGGGCAGTATTGGTCGCGCGTACCAGCCAGGGTAATAGCGAGTATGTTGTCGACGGTGACCGTGAGGTGGTTTTGGAATCCGGAAATAATTTTTACCGAGTTGTGTTTAAAGTGAACGCCGCTCCGTAGTTTGTCTGAAGGGACCGTAAGTCGTGATTGAGACTAGAGGATTAACGAAAAAGTATGGTGATATGTACGCCATTCGCGACATCGATCTAGATCTGGATGAGGGCGATTTGTTTGGTTTTATAGGACCCAATGGTGCTGGTAAGACAACGACAATGCGGATCATTGCCACGTTGCTGAACCCGACTTCCGGCGAGGCTTATGTTTGTGGTAATTCCATCTACACGAAGCCCAAAGAAATTCGCCGACTGGTCGGATACATGCCGGACTTTTTTGGCGTTTATGACGACATGAAAGTGATCGAGTACTTAGAGTTCTTTGCGGCTGCCTATCGGATTAAGGGAGAGGCCCGTCGCAAGCGTTGCAACGAGATGTTGGAAATCGTTGATCTGGATTTTAAGCGTGATGCCTATGCGAATACGCTGTCACGAGGACAAACACAACGGCTGGGGCTTGCCCGCGTATTACTGCATGACCCTCAGGTACTCTTGCTTGATGAGCCATTGAGTGGCCTGGATCCGCGCGCCCGGATTGAAATGCGAGAGCTTCTCCGTCGACTAGGTAAGACTGGCAAGACGATCATTGTCTCGAGTCATATTTTGCCGGAGTTGGCTGACGTTTGTAATAAGATCGGCATTATTGATCGTGGCGTGATGACCGTGAACTCGGCCGTGAATGATATTATGCGTGAGATGCGCAAGCAGGTAGTCTTAAATGTGATGGTGTCTGGTGACTCGGCTAAAGCAGCACGTGAACTGGAGCAGCATGATGACGTCGATAGCCTTGAATTAGTCGATCAGCAGTTGATTGTGACGTTAGTTGAAGGTTGTGAGGATTACAGCCATATACCGG
>PAJC01000115.1 GCA_002705165.1 Planctomycetaceae bacterium
CAGTTACTTACCGGTGAAGGAGTTCATAAAGCACTTGATGTTCACGAGTCAGATCATGTGCTGCAGGAGAAGTATGGAAAGAATACCTTTGGCTGGTCTTTGTTGATGGCTCGGCAATTAGTGGAAGCCGGTGTTCGCATGGTACAGGTCAACCTTGGTAATGACGAATCATGGGATACCCATGAGAATGCATTTCACAATCTGAAGGAATACTTGCTGCCGCCGACTGACCGAGCCGTGTCTGCTTTGCTGGATGACCTGGAAGATCGCGGCATGCTCGATGAAACTTTGATCGTCATGGCCGGCGAGTTTGGTCGTACTCCGCGCATCTTCACCTTTAACGGCGCGAAGAGTGGTAAGCCGGGACGTGATCACTGGGGCGCGGTTCAAAGTGTTTTCTTTGCCGGCGGCGGAATAAAAGGGGGCAACGTCGTCGGTGCTTCTGATCGTCAGGGTGGATATCCAGCGGCGGATCCTTATACGCCAGAGGATATGGCAGCTACAATTTATTCGGCTCTGGGATTACCTGAGACCGTCGCTTGGTATGATCAATTAAATCGACCGCATCAGGTGTATCATGGAAGCCCGATCCGTGAGTTGCTTTAAGTTCGCTGACTTCCATCCATCTTAGCTTGTNCCTAATTAGCGTGCTGCAGTAACGGNTTTCCTAGGAACTTTTGCTTGGNGGANAGCGGAAGTGCTGTATNGAAGCCANCAGGTTACTTTANGTAAACCGTNACAAGTCTATTTNGGACACAGAACAAGAAGCAGCTNGCAAAGCCTATGATNAGGCATTTGTGATCTACGAAANAATTTTCGCCGAAACTAAAGTACGATAAGGCTCATCGGTATACGGTAAGAGATNACTCTTATTAATTCTCACTTTGTTTTAACTACCTGAAAATTAGGAATGTGAAATGCGTTCGCGTCAAACACTGTTTTCACTACTAGCTCTTATGGTCGCTCTGTCAAATTCAGGGGAGGCTCAAACGGTGGGTTACTATCGTTATCCTGCAATCCACAGTGATACGGTTGTTTTTACAGCAGAGGGGGATTTGTGGAAAATCCGTCTTGGGAATTCGCAGGCAACACGTCTTACCACTCACCTGGAGCAGGAATTGCACGCGGCAATTTCTCCGGATGGTAAGTCGGTAGCATTTTCCGCGTCATACGAAGGACCAACGGAAGTTTATGTGATTTCGATCGAAGGGGGGCAGCCGCAACGATTGACTTATGATGGTGAATCAGCACGTGTTGTAGGCTGGACTCCTGATGGGCGCGTTTGTTATGCAACTCGCCATTACTCGACACTTCCCAATACGCAGTTAGTACTCGTTCATCCACAAACAAAGCAAGTCGAACGAATTGAATTGGATCAGGCTTCTCAGGCGGAGTGGTTGCAGAAGCAAATGGGACTGGTCTTTACCAGACTTTCCAAACAAGGCTCCAGTACAAAACGATATCACGGGGGATCTGTGGAAAACTTATGGAAGTATGTGCCTGGGCAAGATGAAGCGATCGCTTTAACGGCAGATTACACGGGAACCAGTCGTTCGCCAATGTTGCATGACGATCGGATTTATTTCAATACAGACCGAGATGGCACCCTAAATATCTGGTCGATGGATCTGGAAGGAAAGGATCTAAAACAACATACAAACCATGAAGGATTTGATTGTTTACGTCCGGATCTGCATGACGGCCGAATCGTTTATCAGTTGGGTGCTGATTTAAGGATACTTGATTTAACCACCGANCAGTCAGGCATTTTACCGATTACTCTTTCTTCAGACTTTGAGCAGCGAAGAGAATTCTGGGTTGAGTCTCCGGAAGATTATCTTGATTCCTATTCGTTGAGTAACGATGGTGAGAAACTGGCACTGGCCTTTCATGGGGATGTATTTGTAGTGCCTGTCAATCGCGGCAGGACAGTCCATTTGACGCTTAATTCCTCCGCACGTTACAGGTCGCTCTTGTTTCAATCGGAGTCGGATAAAGTATTAGCTTTGGCAGATGAGTCGGGGGAGTATGAAGTTTGGTCATTACCATCGGACGGACTCGCAGTTGGAGCACAAGTAACTAAAAATGGTAAGATTTTTCGTTTTCAACCGGTGGCTTCTCCAGACGGTAAATGGCTCGCCTTTACGGATAAAAATCATCATTTGTGGATAACGGATTTAGAGTCAGGAAAGCAGGAACGGATTGGCATTTCAGATTATGGCAATTTCTATGATCTGGCATGGTCTCCGGACAGTCGGTGGCTAGCCTATGCAAAATCCGCTGAGAACTGGACAGATCAAATCTGGTTGTGGTCATTGCAGAAGAAAGAAGCCGTCGCTGTCACAACAGACAGAGCAGATAGTTATGACCCAGCCTGGAGTCCTGAAGGTAAGTTCCTCTACTTCTTGTCAGACCGTCACCTGAATTCATCTGTTGCGAGTCCCTGGGGTCCACGACAACCGGAACCGTACTTTGATAAGACAACTTTAATTTATGAGTTGGCACTTCAGGACGATATTTCGTCACCATTTCGTGAACTTACAGAATTAGATACGGAACAGGATACGGAAGAGGATACGGAAGAGGAAGAGCCAGGTGAACCCGCTTTCGAGATCGAAATAGACTTCGAAAACATCATGCGGCGCATTCGAAAACTGCCTGTTGTTGCTGGCAATTACAGCGAATTAACTGTGACAGAGAATCACTTGTATTGGGTGAGTGCGACTCAGGGAACGTCACCTTCGAAGTCACTCAAATCGCGGGGGCGTAAATTTGAAGCCGATGTCCTGACCGTTGCAAGTTCTATCGATTCATACGCATTGTCAACCAACGCTAAGTATGTTGCCTTACGGAAGTCGGGAAGCTTCTATGTATTTGCTGCGAATGGTAAGTCCGGAGGTGGAAGCGATGACCTGGTGTCTTTAAGAAATGTTAAGTTTTCTGTTGATCCGGTCAAGCGTTGGCGACAAATGTTAATGGATGCATGGAGATTGGAGCGCGACTATTTTTATGATCCCAATCTGCACGGTGTGAAATGGAAAGATGTTTTAGATTTGCATCTGGCATTAGTCGATCGTCTTACCGACCGTGCGGAGTTAAACGACTTGCTAGAGCAAATGGTGGGGGAACTTGAGGCGTTACATATTTATGTGCGTGGAGGCCAGCAGCGAATGGACGGGGACAATGTAGGAATTGGTTCGCTTGGTGCCGTGCTGCGTCATGATCGGAACCGGAAAGGATATGTGGTAGAACATATTTATATTTCAGATCCGGATTATCCCCAACAACTTTCTCCGTTAGCTCACCCCGATGTTCAGGTGGCTGAGCAGTCCGTGATTCTCACAGTCAACGGCATTGATGTCAATTCAGTTAGTCATATTAATGTTCTGCTGCGAGAGCAGATTGGTCGCCAGGTGTTACTCGAAGTAGCCGGGCCTAATGCTGACGATGAAGTGCGAAGAGTTATTGTGCGACCGATTTCAATGTCTCGTGAAGCTGACTTGAGATATGACCAATGGGAATTCTCTCGACGACTGGCGGTAGAAAAGGCGAGCCAGAAGCAAATAGGCTATGTGCATTTGCGGGCGATGGGTAAAGACAATATTGCCGAATGGACGCGGGAATTTTATCCCGTCTATAACCGTCCGGCTCTGATTGTCGATGTCAGACATAATCGAGGAGGTAATATCGATAGTTGGATCCTTGAAAAGCTTGGGCGGCAGGCCTGGTTTTATTGGCAACCTCGAGTAGGTAAGCCTTATTGGAATATGCAATACGCTTTTCGAGGACATATGGTTGTACTGTGTAACGAACGTACTGCTTCTGATGGCGAGGCATTTGCCGAGGGTTTCCGGCGTTTAGGCTATGGAGTTGTCATTGGGACCAGAACATGGGGTGGTGAAATTTGGCTAAGCATTAATAACCGTCTGGTTGACAAAGGTTACGCATCGGCGGCTCAATCGGGTGTATTTGGGCCGGAGGGGAAATGGTTGATCGAAGGGCATGGGGTCGATCCGGATATTGTGGTNGATAATNTNCCACANGCCACATTTAACGGGCAGGATGCTCAGTTGGATACAGCGATCAAGTACTTACAACAGAAGCTGAAAGACGAGCCAATTGAAATTCCGATGGCTCCNCCCTATCCTGTNCGTCCCGGCACAAAGAAAACGCCGAATCGCTAAATGGAATCTNCAGCCGGTTTCCAGTCTTCGAGGTGGAGCTCCACATTGCGTTGGCCGCGGAATTCGTTGATGACCGGTTTGAAGACGACATCGATTGGTCCTTCTACCTGATCTAATTCCTCAGCCCAATCACCTTGCCCAAAGGCTACAGCGCGTAATGTTTTTCCATATTGAGANACTTTCACACTTAGGTGGCGTTCCCCGCCTCCCATTCGCTTGGCTGAGCCGGTGACCACATCGACATTGCTGGCACAAAGGAGGGGAGCCGGGTTCCCTTCACCGAACGGACCTAGCTGTTGCATTTGATAGATAGTTTGAGGGGTGAGTTGGCTCAGCAAAGCTTCGGCGTCAATCACCACTTCCACCATTCGATCTTCTTCACTAATACTTTCCTGAAAGTATTCACAAAAGGCTGAACGAAATGCGTCGACTTGATTTTCGTCAATCGTGAGCCCCGCCGCTGCCGCATGCCCCCCGTGTTTAATCAGGTGTTCGGTGCAGTGTTNCAGAGTTTCGTGAAGATTGCCGATCCCGCCATTACGAGCTGAACCAATTCCGGGTTTGACTCCCATCTGATCCAGAGCAATCAGGATGACAGGGCGGCCGTATTTTTCTGCAAGNCTGCCACTNACNACCCCTATCACGCCGGCATTCCAGCCGTGGCCTGCTAAAACAAAGGCCGGNTCATTTTCGGCGTCGTACTTCTCTTTAATTTGCTTCACAGCCGCAAGGTTGATGCTACGCTCAATTTTTTTGCGGTCTTCATTNAGATTGTNCAAATAGTCGGCCAGTTCCTGAGCTCGTTGCTTATCNTCGGTAACAAGTAATTCCACACCCAAGGGAGCTTGTCCTAAACGACCGGCGGCATTCAGTCGGGGGCCGATATTAAAACCGATGTCCTGAGCATCAAATTGTTTTTTGCTGGCGAGACCTGTCAGTTTCATTAACGCTGCTAAGCCTAGCGGAGGTCGGTCTTTGAGGCTTCGCAGGCCATGCGTGACAAGGATACGGTTTTCGTCTTGCAGAGGGACAACGTCTGCCACTGTACCAATGGCCGCTATGCCCACCGCCATCATTAGGAAGTCGCGGTGAGCAGGCTTGACGCGTGTTGCTTCACTATCCAGCTTGCACAAGGCCCAGGCTAATTTGAGAGCCACGGCTGCTCCGCATAGACCTCCAAAAGGATAGTCCGTTTCTGGTAATCTTGGATGTACAATCGCATCCGCGTCGGGTAGACAGTCGGCAAATTCATGATGGTCGGTCACAATGACCTGCATGCCAAGTTCTTTTGCAACGGCGATCTCATCCGCATTCGCGATTCCGCAATCTACGGAGATGATAAATTCGAATCCCTGATCATGATGACGNTTGATTTGGTTGGCACTNAGGCCGTATCCGTCCGACATTCTATTGGGCGCAAAATATGCNACGTTTGCATGCAGTAGGTTCAGGCAACGATAGAGGATAGCCGAAGCAGTCATCCCATCCGCATCGTAGTCACCATAGATAAGAATTTTCTTCTCGTCTTGAACTGCCTGATAGATCAGTGCAGACGCTTCCGGGATTCCAGGCAGGTTTTCAGGGTCGCGTAGACCTGAGAGCTTGGTATCNATAAACGAAGAGATTNCATCCGCACGATCGATACCCCGATTCAACAAGAGCATGGCAACCACCGTGGGGATTTTAGCCTCAGCTTCCAGTTGTTCCACCTGATCAGGATCAAAGGGGAGTATTCGCCAGCGTTTTTGCATTATTCAAATCATCCGTGCTTTGAATGAGCGATCTTTNCGATCGCGTGCTACCAATAGAAAAGGTTCACGACTAGTTTACCTAGTCATGAACCTGTTCGCATCTTTTTTTTGNCGATTCAATACAAGATGTCATCGACTANAGCGTCTCACCGAAGGANCANATCACNAATGCCCTTCTAATGCGGACGACCTATTTTTTCTTTTCTAAGTGTACAGTGTGACGCCGCAAACGAGGACTGTACTTCTTAAGCGACAGTTTTTCGCCGCCGGGTTTACGTTTCATCGCGTAGTTATAATCACCCGTTTCTTCACAAACGAGGAAGATAGTTTCAGCTTTCTTTTTACTTCGACCTGCCATGGGATCACCTTATGTAATTCTGGTGCCGTGAATAATATTTCAACCCAACCAATTTAGGGTTATTTGTCGGTTAAAGAAACCATTTTAGTCGTGCTTGCTGGGCTTTGACAACGGGCAATCTTTCGGTTTTTAGAGGACTTTCCCAGATGGGACACACAACTGTCGAATTGGTCGATCACGGAGGCTTGTTNGTGCTATTAGATCTCGATCGAGTATGGAATTACACCCTGAAGCAGAAAAACATCATTTTCTAGCCTACAACNGAGGCTTAGATACAAAATGCAATGCTTGATTTTTGCTGAGTTTCCGATATTTTTAAANGAAGAGAAGAACTGCTATTTAGCTATGAGCAGGTTTGTAAATGAGCAAGTGCGGTTTTAGCTTGGTCACAAAGGATAGAGAATATGTCAGAAGCAAACGATCCGAATCAAGACCCTACCGGAGACCAGTCTCCTCAGATTCCACCACCGTTACCTTCGGTAGAACCAGAATCCGTGATTCCCGAAGCACAACCAGCGGCGTCTGCTCCCGAAGCACAACCAGCAGAAGACCCTGCTGCAGAAAAGGAAACTNCACGTGGAAATAACTTCTTGTTATTTCAGGCTGTTCCAAGTTGGATGTTTAGTCTTGCAGTTCACACGGTCATTCTGGTCATTCTTGGATTAATGGTACTTGTCTCTCCGGTTGAAGAGATNCCGTCGCTGACTTCGGTGATGACAAAAAACGATTTGATTGAAGAGATCGTAGACGACCTGACCGAACCAATTGATGAGCCTGTGGAGATTACTCCTACAGAAACACTTGACGTGGAAACGGAAGTTAACCCAATTGAGGACGTGTCGGAAGTCGAAGAAATCGAAATTGCAGATGATGTGGAAGCACCAGCTGCCGCTGTTGAATTTGAAAACATTGCTAATCAGGTCGCCCCACAGACAGACCTGCTGTCGTCAACCGAGTCAGTGGTTGGTGCAGGACTTTCGGGAAGAGGAGCAGAATCGCGANCTGCTATGGTACGCGATTATGGTGGAACTAAGGAAAGTGAAGTAGCGGTGGCTATGGCACTCAAATGGATTGCCAATCACCAGAATCCGGATGGAGGTTGGAGCTTTGACCATACCGCTGCNGGTCGTCGCAATTGTACTTGCGGAGATATGGGAACGGCGAAAACTTCCTTCAATGGGGCTACTGCGATGGCATTGCTCCCNTTTCTGGGAGCTGGTAACACCCATAAAAAAGGTGAGTATAAAAAACAGGTAGAGGCTGGTTTGTATTATCTTACCCGTAGCATGAAAGTGAATGGTGCCACCGGTGATTTGACAGACGCAGGCGGTCGTATGTATTCACACGGTCTATGTGCGATCACACTCACCGAAGCATTTGCTATGACGAAGGATCGCCAATTAATGGCACCGGCTCAGATGTCCCTTAACTTTATTACCTATGCTCAGGACCCTGTTGGTGGTGGCTGGCGTTATAAGCCACGTCAGGCAGGTGATACGTCAGTCGTTGGTTGGCAGTTGATGGCTCTGAAAAGTGGGCATATGGCCTATTTGAACGTTCCTAAAAACACGGTTGCCGGATGCTATAAATTTTTGGATAGTGTTCAAGCAAACAGTGGTTCAACCTATGGATATACNTCTCCTGGTGGCGGGCATGCCACAACGGCTGTTGGTTTGCTTTGCCGAATGTACTTAGGCTGGAAAAAAGATGAGCCCGCTTTAATTAGAGGGGTTGAGACGATTTCCAAATGGGCTCCGAGTAAGACCGATATGTATTATAACTATTATGCAACGCAGGTTATGCGTCACCATGGCGGGCCATTATGGGATAAATGGAACAAGACCATGCGTGATCACTTGGTGGCGACTCAGAAAACTGGAAAAGGTCAATGTGATAATACTGGTAGCTGGCACATGGGGNCAGGCCATGGCGCTCGAGTCGGTGGTCGTCTTTACAATACGGCTCTGGCGACGATGATTCTGGAAGTCTACTACCGCCACATGCCAATCTACGCTCAGCAGGCTGCGGAAGACGACTTCCCGCTGTAACGGTTGAGCTTACTCTAGTAGAGATGCTTTTCATAAGGATCAGCCTTAATGCGCATCATTCCTGTATTGGATGTGTTAAATGGCGAAGTCGTTCGTGGTATTGCTGGCCAGCGAGACAGTTATCAGTCGGTAAAAAGTATTCTTACATCAAACTCAGATGTAGGTTCGATTTGTGAAGCGTTCGACAAGCAATTTGGTATTACAGAATATTACATTGCTGATCTAGACGGTATTGAACGTGATGCTCCAAATATTGANGTGCTGCGCAACNTNCAGGATNTTCACTATCGTCTATGGCTGGATGCCGGATTCGCATCAGTGGAAAAGTTNAAATCAATGCAAGCACGTCTCTCGTTGGACTTTCTTGAACGCATCATTGTTGGATTGGAGTGTTGTCCGGACATATCGAGTTTAGAGGCTCTTCTAAAAGTCGTCGGGGCTGAGCGATTGGTGTTCAGTCTGGATCTGAAAAATGGTGNGCCGTTTTTACCATCGGATGCAAGTCCAGGGTGGAGTCAGGCCACTTCGNNTCAAATTGCACAGCAGGCTGTTGATTTGGGTGTCAGAACGATCATCGTTTTAGACCTTGCCGCAGTNGGGTTAGGACNGGGTACGCCAACGCTGGATCTTTGCAGGCACCTCAAGCATGAGTATCCGGAAGTGGAGTTGATTACAGGNGGGGGAGTGAATTCGGTGGATGATCTTGCCGGANTCGAGTCGTGTTGTGACGGTGTNCTAGTCGCCTCCGCNTTACATGATGGCCGGCTGACCAAAGANGATCTGCAACTTTACGCTTAAAATACTCGGTAGCAACTAGCCCCACTCCGGAGTTTCTTTCTCGAGAAAAGCATTGATCCCTAAATTTGCGTGGGAAGTAGTGCGAGCNGCTGCAGTCATCGCACCACTGACNTGAAGTTGANTTTCGAGTTGATCTGCTACAGATTCATTGAGCAAACGCTTGGTCATTTGAATTGACTGTGATGAGGTCGACTCGATCTCAACGGCTAATTGGTGAGCACGTGCCCAAACCAGGTCTTCTTCCACCACATCATGTATCAGCCCCATCTGAGANCCGATTTCTGCNGAAATAGGTTGTCCCGTAATCGAGTATCTTGCGGCAATCGCAGCACCGACTCGGAAATTCAGCATCGTGGCGGCACTTCCAGCCGCAAGTCCCAGCTTCACTTCGGGCAGCTGAAGCGTTGCCTGTTTAGCCGCGATCACAAAATCACATCCCAGAGCTAAGGCGGCAGCGGAGCCGATAGCTGGGCCATTCAAAGCCGCAATGATGGGTTTAGGAAACCGTAACATTGCCAGAAGTAATTCGTTCAACAACTGAATATCCTGATGTGACGCCTGAGCTTCCCGTTGTAATTCGGTATTCAACTGTTTTAGGTCGGTTCCTGAAGAGAATANATTTCCGGAGCCGGTGAGAATAATTGCACGAACGCTTTTTTCCTGATGTAGATCATCNAAAGCTTGACGCANTTGTAAATAACCAAAGGCTGGAATTGCATTTGCCAGCTTTGGATTGTTGATCACAATTGTGCCNCTAGGAATATTTTTACGAACGTCGACGATTGACTGCATTGTGTCTACTCCAAAGATCNCCCCCTCTNCNTGGTTGGATGACGGGGAACGATTCAAAATAATATTTATTGCTCTAATTGGTCCTAGCCGATAATCTGAAGGTAGTGCTTACGTATTCACGAAGCAAGTTCAGCGCATTAAAAAATCAAACTGAAATGCTGTTATGACATCCGCTCATTTTCCTCCNCATCAGCGACATGCTTTCACGTCACTTCACGGTCGTACTCGTGAAGGATTAGTAATGCATGACCGTCGAGGTATGTTGAAGGCTAGTATGGCGGGATTGGCCGGATTATCGCTGCCAGGGCTACTTAAAAGTCATGCGTTGGCAAATTCGGCAGGCAAGCCTTCAAGTAAAGGCAAGAGTGTTATCCTCCTTTGGATGGCTGGTGGACCATCTCATATTGATACATGGGATCCCAAGCCGGATCGTCCATATGAGAATCGTGGACCCTTTGGCGTGACCAGTACGAAGTTGCCTGGCATCCAGATTTGCGAGCATTTACCAAAGCAAGCTGCGTTGCTTGACAAGATATCCATTCTTCGTAGCGTGGATTGCCGCGGTAGTAACCACCAACCTAATAAGGTCATGCAGACTGGTGATCGCACTGCAGCTCCCCGAACGAATCCTAAAGGAGATAGCATTCCTTGCTTTGCATCAATCATTGCTAAGGAAAAGGGAGCCAACGATCCATCGATGCCAGCTTATGTGGCATTTGAGAAGCATCATTCCCATGTTGGCTATGCTGGTTACTTAGGCCGGAAGTACAATCCGTTTCTAGCTAATAAAGCCTGCCGATTACCGGTCTATACCAATGTAGGAATTAATACCGGTCAAATGTCTGGCGCAGATATTTTTGCGATGCCTTCGGGACTGACGGTCGACCGTATTCATAATCGTCGTAAGCTTGTGAAACAGTTTGATCGAATGAAGAGTGGGCTGGACATCCAGGGTGACATGGAAGCTCATGACGAGTACGGCCAGCAGGCTGCAGATATGCTTTTAGGTCGTAAAGCTCAGGAAGCTTTTGATATTACCCGTGAACCACAAAAATACCGCGACTTGTACGGCGACCATTTGTGGTGCCAACAAGTCTTGATTGCCCGTCGGCTTGTTGAAGCGGGCGTTAGTTTTGTAACGCTTGATCTTAGTCACCACACCGCTTCCGGCACCTGGGATAACCATGGAATTCCAGGAGGAGTTTACGGTGGTATCAGTAAAGGCCTGGGGCCTTTACTGCCATTATTTGACCACTTCTACACGACTCTGGTTACGGACTTAGAGCAACGCGGACTATTAGAGGACACTTTGATTATAGCAATGGGTGAATTTGGTCGTACTCCCAATATTGGTACCCAGGACAGTGTTGACGGACGCAACCACTGGCCGGTTGTCATGAGTATGTGCTTGGCCGGTGGTGGGCTGCGACATGGTCAGGTGATTGGTTCGAGTGAGCGGGATGGCAGTGATGTCCGGACCCGTCCAATTACTCCAGGAGATATCGGTGCGACTATTTATAAGCATATGGGGATCCCTTTGGATGTNACCTATGAAGANGCAAAAGGACGCCCTAACTTCTCNATNATTGACGGCGNGCCNCTCAAAGAGCTTTTCTAACGACGGTCAATCAAATATGGCAGCAACGTTATNGGNAAGACAGTCGTTGTTTCTTTCACCGGTTATAGCAGTCATGCCGGTCCTACCTNCNGAAGAAAAATTCTGAAGATTCATTGATGAAGTTGGCCGATACGATAGATACCTATTAATAGAATCTATCGGCGAATGGATGCGTCGAGTCCCTTTTGTAACTCATGGATTGAGGGGCTCAGTATTATGAAACGACACATCCACCTCATTACTATCATTCGCCACGCTGTCCTGGGTAGCTTCCTTGCTGCTCTGGTTTTCAGTTTGTCTGTCCCTCGTGTTAGTGCGGCNGAGATTTCTCCGGATATACCTCATCCGGCAGTTGCCAGGATTATGTCTTTGGAAACGAACGCNGCTTCTTTNGGGTCNGGNACATTGATGTACAAACANGGGAAACACGCCNTACTGGTTACGAATCACCACGTNATCAGAGATTCGAAAGAAGAAATTCTGGTTTCATTCCCGAACGGNTTCCGTTCGTCCGCCAAAGTGGTGGCAAGTGATCCAACTTGGGATCTGGCAGCATTGCTCATCTGGAGTCCGTCGATAGATGCTGTAAAGATTGCAAAAAAAGCNCCACAATCAGGTGATCAGTTAACAATCGCNGGTTACGGTTCAGGACGATATCGAGCGATCTCAGGGATTTGTTCTCAATATGTTTCTCCGGGCTTAAGCCAGCCTCATGAAATGGTGGAACTAAAAGCCGTGGCNCGACAGGGAGATTCCGGCGGTCCNATTTTNAATCAGGACGGNGAACTGGCAGGCGTTCTGTTCGGGGCAGGGTGGAGAACGACCGCTGGTAGTTATAGCGGACGGGTTAAGAAATTTCTTGATCCGATTGTGGGAAGAATGCAAAAATCTGCTGTCGAGAAACAGGCCGTTGAATTACCTTCGAATGAATCNNCCGTTNCGNCNTCTGCGGCCGAGAAGCNACAGCCCAAAGCTACGATAACCGGGTTGACTGTCGANCAAGCCACAGTGAATCAGCACCCCCCAAACACTTCCGGGAATGTCGTAGCGGATGATAACGAGGGAATCACGGCCAAAGANGATTTGANGGATGAAGATACGGTAGCCGGCATTNCCGTGAGTCCCAATCCGACGATNGCTCCCTTGCCNGAANCGCNGGTTTTACCAACGGCGATGGATGATACTGCGGTTGAGAAAGATTCCGGNTCCANATCTTCNGAGTCTACGATGCAGCTAGCAGAGGGAGAGGCNATATTAGTGGACGAGAGCTATTTTGAATCACAAGTCCCGGAGACAAAGGAATTGGAAACGCAGGTTTCGGAATTACCTGAAACTCCGGTAACCCAGATCGAAACATATGATTCTGAATTGCCGATGGCAAAACAGAATGAAGATACCGAATCTACGGGTGATTCGACATCAGAGTTAGTCGCAGTAACGGAGAAGGCGATGCCTGATAGTTCAGAGAAGCCTCAGATAGAGGGAAGTGTCAGAGATTTTAATCAGTCCTTGTTGCAGGAACAGTCAGATAGAGTCATTGATAGGACTAAGGCAATCGACCTGGATCCTAAATCGCTGGAGTCTAATGAAACAGTAATTGGGTGGAAACAACTGGCTGGTGAAACGCTACTACAACAAATCCGTACTGTTCTGGCTGGTATTGGTTTTCTGGCGATTGTGGTGCAACTGGCTCGTCGGTAAGTCGATCTCTTCCACTTCCAATCCTGATGCCAAGCGTCAGCTACTCAATCGCAGTATAATGGTGGTTTGTCCCTCTCGACTTATTCATAGATATGAAGACTATGCAGACGAATTTTGAGCCAAAAGATCGCCGTCAGTTTCTACAAAGTTCGTTTGCCGCCACGGCAGCCGCTACCATGGGCTCGTATCTTCCCGTCACGGCAGCTGAAGCTAGCGGTTCAATGACGCTTGGATTTAGTACCTATGGTTCGCGAGGAATTACGACCGAAGCAGTTATTCCAATACTTGCAAAGACAGGCTACGATGCCATTGAGATAACCTGTACGAAAGGATTTGATGCCGCTCCGGAGAATGTTTCTGTTGAGCGACGGAAGCTTATCCGCCAAGCTTTGATCGATACAGGGCTCAAGTTGACCTCGATCATGGAGCACACGACTCCTCAGGAAAGCCAAGAGGTCAACGACGCAAATTTGGCTCGAATCCAAAAAGCAGCTGAATTCGTGTCTGACATCACGGCAGATAAACAGGTTGTCATTCAGACAGTACTGGGTGGAGGTTCCTGGGAGAACAAGAAAAATCTTTTCGTTGAACAGGTTGGACGATGGGTGGAACAGACGCAAGGCTCCTCAACCATCATCTGCATAAAACCCCATCGCGGGGGAGGGGTGGATAACCCGGAAAAGGCCCTTTGGATTATGGACCAACTGAAACATCCAATGCGTCTCCGAATGGTGTACGACTATAGCCATTACATATACACGGGCCTTAAGCTAGTACCAACAATTAAACAAGCAGTTAATAAGACGGCTCATATCGCAGTCAAAGATACCGTTAAACTAGACGATGGAAGATTTCATTTTCAGCTTCCGGGAATAGCAGGTACGATCAATTTTGCGACGTTGATCAGGCAATTCTATGCATTAGGCTATCGTGGTGATATTTCGTGTGAAGTTTCTGGAATGGTATGGAGCAAACCAGGATATGATCCGCGGGCAGCCATTAAAATTTGTTACGAGAACATGTCCAAAGCTTTTGGACTTGCCCGTGTACCTCGAGGCTAAGGGTTTCGTTATGGAAATAGATAGACTGATGCGACGACCACTTCTCTTTGCGTGCCTTGCCTGCATCCTGAGCTCTTTTGTATCTACGGAGAACACCCTTGCTCAAAACACTCGTCAGGAAATTCTTGACGAGTTGGCAGAAGAATACCTACCTGGCTGGATTGGTAGTTATACCGATCAGGTAGGGAATTCACTAACCCGTATTGATCATTCACTGTCATTCGACTGGCAGCACCAGACCGCCGACCCCCGTTTAGAAACCGTGCAATTTGACGCAAATTGGACAGGCCTGCTTTTTTTGCAATCTGTGGGGCAGTACACTCTGTTTGTTGAATCAGACGGGGAAATTGAATTGGAGTTTGCCGGTCGGAAAATATCAGAGAAATCGGGTCCTCAGGGGCTGTTGACGACCGGGCCAGTCGAATTGCAATTTGGCTGGCACCCGATCAAGTTGTCGTATAAATCTCCCGTGAACGGCGGCAGGCTAAAACTTTTTTGGCAGGGACCATCTTTCAAGTTAGAGCCGGTTGGGAATCAATTCCTGTTTCATCCAACCGAGAACACTATTAAAGAACACTTTGGTCGCGGAGAAGAATTAGCTCATGCCTTACGGTGCGCGCGTTGCCATGAGTCTCCGGTCACTCAGGATTCCCTTGGCTTGGCACCTTCTCTGACGCACTTTAGAGACTTTACAAAGCCAGCATGGCTGGTCGCCCGACTGAAGCAAAAGACGATTCCTCAAATGGCGGCAACGGATGAAACCCGCGTTCATAGGATGCCTGCTTTTGGCTTTAGCGATCAACAGGCCAAGGCTATCGCGGCCTATCTTTTCCAAAATTCGACGAATCCAAAGCCGGTTGGTGAGTTGCTGGGCAAAGGTGATGTGGAGGCAGGAAAGTCGGTGTTTTCATCGGTGGGATGTGTAGCTTGCCATCAGGCAGATACGCTGGGGCAATCGGAGTTATTTGATGGGGGAAACCTCGATAAGATTTCACTTAAACGCAAAGATGATTTTTGGATTCGCTGGTTCAGAAACCCGGCAGAAGTAAACCCCCATCATCGTATGCCTAAAGTTTCGCTGAGTGACCAAGAAGAACAAGACGTTATTGCGTACTTGAAGAGTCTGGAGCCGCTTTCAAGTGAACTGGTGTTGGAAGAATATGTACTGAATGAATCATTTGCCCAACAAGGTAGGAAGATCTATCGTGAGTCAGGCTGTGCAAATTGTCACGAAAAGAAAGAGAACGAAAACAAAATAAAATTAAACTTTGATGATACCCCTGGGTGTTTGGACGGCCTTGCTACTCAAAGTCAACGTCCGGCTTACTTTCTTTCCGAAGGAGATCAGAAATCTCTGGTCGACTTTTATACTCACGTGAAGTCATCTTATTCGGATACAACGCAAG
>PAJC01000116.1 GCA_002705165.1 Planctomycetaceae bacterium
AACACGAATGCGGTATGTCATTTGGTCTTGGCCAGCAGATCGCATGGGCTCGGGATTAGTTAAAGAATTCCGTGATCAGGCCAGACGTTCCCAGCCGCAGGGTTTCTATCTGGGCCATGTCCTTGATCAGTGTCGCTCTAAGAATGATACCGTGGTGGTTGGCTATAGCATGGGAGCTCGCGTTGCAAGCTGTGCCCTCCATCTTCTTGCAGGAGGCGAATCCGAATTTACCCCGACGATCAAAACGACTTCCAGCAATAAAGTTGCCTATCTGGTTGTAGCCGGTGCGATCAACCGAGACTGGCTAGAACCCGGGCGGCATTTTGGTGATGCCCTCAAGAGCACGAATCGATTTCTGAACGTCTACAACAGTACCGACCCACTCTTAAAACGATATCCAAAACTTTATCCAAAAGGGAAGTCGCGTCCTGAAGCGACTGGATTTAAGGGGCTTTACAGCCATGCAAACCTAGCCACGTTTGGCGTGCCGATAGAAGAAATAAATGTCTCTGCCGCAGCAGGTAAATCGCATGACATACGATACATCACCCGTGATACAGAGACGCTAAAAAAGATTTGGACTCGATTATTAGAGCCTGCACTTAACGGCAATTAGCTTAAGCCCCTGGAGAGCCAATTACTTCTGAGCAGCTTCGAAAACATCCTTCGCCAGCTTTTCCTGGTTTTCAGACAATTCCGGGTTAGGTTTGGAATCCCCTTTTTCTTTGCCAACGATCCAGCGAATCCCACCCACAATCGATTTTTGGAATGTTTCATTCGTCCAGACATCTTCTCGGTGGCCAAGGCTCATATGAAAGACTTTTCCCTGGCCGTAACTCTTACACCAGCAAATCGGAACATGGTACGGCTTCTTTAAAGAAGTTTTCTCCATATTCAGACTCATCAGCACTCGAACTTTTTCGGGCTGCCAGTTTTTAAACTGATAAATCTCATCTTTCAGTGTAACTTCCTTGCCCCATGCCTGCACAATCGGGTGGTTGGGTTCGTGATTTGTAATCGTTACGGTAGAACCGCTGCCCCACGGGTGACCATTAAAGGAACCACCAATCATATCCCAGTAGGGCTCATAATCTTTAAACGTGTCTGCCGCCGAGTGCGTGCCAATAAACCCATGCCCTTTTTGCTTGAGCCATTCGTTAAAAAAGTAATCCAGATTCTCTTTAGCAATTGGCAGCTTGCCTGTGGTGTAAAACATTACGATCTCATAGTGTTCGAGCTTTTCCTTCGTGAAATCTTTTGCGACATCCTGCGTGCAGTCCACTCGAAATTGATTACTAGAAACCCCGAGCTCTGTCATGACTCGCTCAGCCACTGAAAGATTCCCTTCCTTGCGTGTTACACTGCCATGCCGAAAGCCTGAACTCTGCGTAACAAACAAGATGTTTACCGAGCCATCTTTCCCATTCGCGTCGTTACCTTCGCCCAACACTGCGAAGATCAAGAGGAACATAAGTCCCATACAAATTCGTCGGTTGATTGACATATTCTTCTTCCCTTATCAAATCATTTATTTTTCGACATTTGCCGGAGGTCTAACCACGTTAAGTCGCATGGGAAGGGTGCATTGATTACCTTCCACATTTGCCTGAGCATAGAATAGCCGACTCTGTAGCGGAATCCAATCCTCTGCCGCTAAGAAGACATTTCGTTCTGTCTGCCCCTCTACGATCAGTACGCCGTTGAGCCCAATATCATTTACGATCACGCCATGTGGCAGATTAAATACCTCAAAGGCTATTCGACCATCAAACCCTCGGCGTTGAACACTTAAGCGAACTTGAGTTTCCTGCCCTGGCACAATGTCTATTTCCGCGACCACCGGAACTTCAACCGGCGGGGGTGCTAACTCTTCCGTTGTGGTCGACAGCCTAAAACGCCCGATCGTATGTTTTTGGAATTTAGCACTGTGTTTAAAGACGGCGAGCAAAGTTCGCCGGGCGGGAATCTGGATGGGTTCGGAAAGTTCTAGCTCCGCAAAGTGTGACGCGTCTTCACCATTGCGAGGAACACTGAATACGTCACCCTCCCCCTTTTTTGAAATCGCCCAAGCCGTATCCAATTTTCCATCGACAAGCCATTCCGGCTTAAAGCCAGCTTGTGTGAAATCTGCAAAAACTGAAGCAATCTGCAATTTCTCCTTTTTGGCTGGGTTCTCAGGGTCGACGAGGTACAACTCCAGTTCGCTCAAAACAAAGTTGCCATTTTCAGGATTCCGACCGGGGGCTCCTGATGGCAACGTCTGATGCCCGAGTACGTCCAGACGAATACTATTAATTTTCCCAACCTGCAAATCGTATTTAACACTGTAAAGATCGTTATCCGGGGTTTCACCGGTTGCGAGTAACGACTGATCCTCCTGTTTAATCAATTCTGTGGAGCCTTCAGCCAGCCAATGCGTTGGCGTCAGTGTCTGAAATGTACGATCGTCACGGCTCCAGAANGTCGTTACTGGTCGCTCTTTAACCGTTATGGGCGTCATATGAGCAACCACCGTGGAAGCCTCGGCTATCTTGAGCTCACCAAGCACTCCGCCGTCTTGGAGGACTTCCTGGCCGCCGATCATTGCCCTGGAGGTAATCTTCCCCCAGTGATTCCCTTCGGGNGTAAGCGCGTTAGCATGAGCGTGAACGACGCCTCGGACCTGGCTATGGCCAGCCTGAATAACCAAAGGCGACGTAACGGTAAAACCTGGAGGAAGGTCGGTAAGTTGAATCTCGATGGGACCGTTGTACCCATCAATCCGATTTGCCGAGACGGTAAAAGCTTTACCACCACCTCGGTTGACGGTCGGATTTGCGCCACTAACGGAAGTCTCGTAAGACGGTTCGGGACGTCGAGCAATAACCTCGTAATGAAAAGCATCACCATGGTGGTCACGAACGTCACTCACGCGTAAAAAGAACCGTCCGTCATCGGGTGCTGCAAAATGCAACTTAGAATCTCGCCCCAGTTTGCGGTCCGACGAATCATCATTTTCGTAATTCACCGTAAAAACAGGCAAACCATTATCTGGAACCACCGTACCGACGGGGTATGGTTTTACCACGTAGGCCACCTGTCCAAGAGGATGGGAACGTGGGGTCGTATCAAAGTACCCCTGGCGAGAACCATTTTCCGGATAGAACAGTGAATCAGAATCCGGCCCACGGCGCTGGCGAAAGTGTTTAAGAACTTCCCCATTCACATAGAGATATTCGTCCAGTCGAGTCTCATCATAGTTGGCAAATCGGAAACCTTTCTGGTCTGAGCTGACCGATCGAAATTCTATCAAGCTATCTCGGACGGAACCAAGAACTACGCGGGGGACGGGAATACCTTGAGCATCTAACACTTCGATTTTTGAGTCCAGCATCGATTTATTGCGAGCTGCATTGACCTCAAAGATCCATTGATCACCAGTCACAGCATCGAAACCAAACAGGTCGTCTTCGACCCAAACTGTCGCAGCCTCCATGTCGGGATTAAAGATCTTACCCTGAAAATTAGCCGGCAAGGAAATGACTTTAGCGTCAGCCACAGCATCATTAGGCTCCATTTCCTGAACGGCTGGAATTTCCGTTCGAGAGATCACACCCTCGTATCTCACCAGAGGCATAAAATCCCGCAGGATCTGGGGGTTAAAAACCTCACCTGTCTGCCCAACTCCGGTTTGATAAATATCAACGCTGCCATCCAAGCGACCTGCCACGAAACCACGGCTCATAATCGGAGAGACTGCCGAAACCCAATCAGCTTCCGATTCATAAGAAGCGATAGTAGCCATCAGTGAAGTGTCCCAAAGCTTGACCAGGTTATCTTCACCGGCGCTAAGCAACCGACTTCCATCCGCAGAATAAGCGATATCTACAATGGCCAACTCATGAGCATAAACGCTCGTTAAAAGGACATTGGTTCCCTCTTTGAAATCTCTACTCAAGCTCCACGTACGAATTCGATTGTCCACGCCTGCCGCGGAAAGCGTTCTGCCATCTGGCGCAATGGCAACGCAATAAAGTTCTTTCTGGGATTCCTTGAGTGTTTCCAGTCTTTTCCCTGTATGCAAGTCCCAGAGTTTCACAGTACGATCGCCGCTTGCAGTGGCTACCATTGCTCCTGTTGGATGAAAGGCAATGTCATAAACCGCACCGTTATGCCCTTCTATTTCCATTCGTTTCGATTCTTCGGCGAGATCCCAGACAATAAGCCGCTTATCATAGCCAACCGAAGCAATGACATTATTGTCCGGTGAAATCTGAGCAGCGTAGACGCTATCACGATGCCCCCGAAATTTACGGACCAGGGACCAGTCGGCTGTTTTAAATAACGCCACTTCTCCATATAGTCCGGTTTCTCCGGCACCTGCGACTAACAACGATCCGTCCTGACTAAAGGCCACGCCGTTGACCACCCCGGTCAAGTCGTCGAGCAAAGCAACCCGGGTGCCTTCCTTCAGTGTTTTAATCTCCACACGGCCATATTGCGCAATCGCCAGTAAGCTTCCGTCAGGGCTAACAGCCACCGAATTAATGGGATCTCTTGCCTCGCCTAAAAGCTTGATTTGAGGGGTGATCAGCATCGGCTTTCCCACAGTGCCGTCAGGCCCCTTCGCACCAGCGGAAATCCAGCTTCTTAACACCTTCAACTCGTCACCAGTCGGAACTTCATTTCCCTCCGGCGGCATCTTGGGCTTCGCTTCACCGGTAACCACTCTTAGCAGACGGCTTAAATCCGCCCGACCAGGTAGTAAGACCGCCCCGCCTTTGCCTCCCTTCATAATGCCTTCAAAGGTTTCAAGGCTAAGACCGCCCTCCGCGTCGTCTGCGTTATGGCAAGCAACGCAATACTTCGTGAGAATGGGAGCAACCGCGGCATTAAACGTCGGCTGCGAGCTCACTTGCTCCGTCTGACCAGAAAGGGTACTACCAAGAGCAACAAATAAGAATGGGAAAATGAATTTCTTCATTGCGCTGCGATTTCCTTTCTAATGGTTAAAAATAAATTCTTTGGAGGTAAGCAAAGACCAGTAAAGATCTTCCAGCACTAATCTCTTTTCCGCAAGGTTGGCTTCCGAATCTAAAATAGCAACCAAGCGTTGNAGTTCTAATTCTGTTGGNTCCCGAGNCAANGCGTCCAAATAGGCCGTCTTCACGGCTACCGCGGCGGGAGTTTTTTGNGAAAAGAGTTTCTCGATTCGCCCTTCGTTCGATTGAAGNTTTTGATTCAAAGTGTCGCCGTTATATAAGTGCAACACCTGCGTCACACTAGGCTCNTCGGTACGTTCGCATTCACAGGTAATAATTCGGTCGGGCCTACCGAATGTGGAAAGAAAGTAACTATCGACACTACTATCAGGCAACTGTAAAGCCCGTGTTCCTTGCTCACGATCCTTAAAGACGCTGGAAACCCCCGTCACCTGAGAGACCGCATCCAACAGGACTTCCGCCTGTAGCCGGCGAGGATAATAACGGGAATAGAACCGCTTGTCTGCAACATTACCTTCGACGGCCACACTCGACCGCTGGTAAGTCGCCGAGCTTAAAATGACCCTCATCAACTTCTTCAAATCAAATTCGTATTCGACCAGATATTCGGCGGCACGCTCCAGCAATTCCTGATTACTTGCTGGATTGGTAACTCGCATATCGTCGACGGGTTCCACCAAGCCGACCCCTAAATAGTTAGCCCAAACCCGATTAGTAATCGATTTTGCAAAATAAGTATTTTCTCTTGACGTCAGCCACTCGGATAAAGCGATCCGTCTGTCGCCTGTGTCATCAAACGGTAACGCCTCTGCGTCCAACGGTCGTGGGGGCTGAGGCTTCCCAGTACTAGGCTGAATCAGTTCACCCTGAGTATCAGAAAAGACAATCCGGTTACCATCACCACTCCGGAAATCTCCCCCCCAACCTTTAGCACGGACGCGAGAAAACATATTGGCCATTCCGTAATATTGATCGTTTGTCCATTTTTCAAGCGGATGATTATGGCATTTTGCGCAGTTAATGCTGAGTCCCATAAACGCCTGAGCCACAGTCTCTGCCATCTCTTCGGGTGATTGATGCAAGGCGTAAAAGTTTGCAGCCCCATTCTCCAATGCACTCCCACTTGCTGTCACCACCTCCCGCACCATAACGTCCCATGGCGTATTGTTAGCCACACGTTCCCGAATCCAGTTGTAATAAGCTTCCACGGCGGCGGGCCGCAGGCGAGCACCAGTTACCAACAGCAGATCTGACCATTTGTATGCCCAGTAATCCACGAATTCAGGACGACTTAGAACTTCATCGATCAGGGCAGCACGCTTCACATCGGAGGGACGCAGGTCGTCCAGGAAGGCCTGATATTCTTTCGGAGTAGGTAACACGCCCATTGCATCTACATACAGACGGCGAATGAAGGTGGGATCGTCGCAGAGTGGCGAAACAGGAACTCTCAGTTCGGCCAGTTTGCGATTGACAATCTCGTCGATGAAATTATTCTGCTGTGGCGATTCCCCTCCCAATAATTCCTCGTTGAAACGAACGGTATTAAAATTGAGAGCATTTAAATTGAGATACCACACCTTGATAGCGCCTTCACCGGCACCAANGAACTTAACTTCTCCATGCTCACCAACATTGGCCACATTCAAATCGACGCTAGTATATTTCGCCCAGCGAGTCACATCCTCCACGTGACCATCACTAAAACGCGCCATCACCACGAGTTGCTGCGAGGCTCCGACTTTCTGCGTTGTCAGCGGAGGGAGGACCTCTAGACTTTCAATCACAGGATCGTCATTTCCGGGGCCCGGCGCACCCGCCGCAATCCACTCTGCTAATACCCTGTACTCAATTTCGTTAACGTCCAGTCGCACGCCCCCCTTGTGAGGTAACGCGCCTGTGGGTTTCGTCAGCAACAGACTGCGACCCGGATCACTCGGCACAATACGGCGACCTCGGGCCTGCCGTGTGAGATACGAATAATCTGCAGCCAAATCAAAGCCAAACAGCGTCAAGCGGAATCCATTCTGGCCGGCGCGAGCACCATGACAGGCCCCTCCATTGCACCCAGCTTTGGACAGCACTGATTCCACATGATTACGAAAACTCCAGCGGAATTCCTGGCCTTGCCCACTCACCTTAATCGGAATTCGTTTTGTTAAATTATCAAAGGACGCAACCAAATGGGTCTCACCGTCCATCAACGGTTTAACGAACTCCCCTTCGAGAATTGCAACGCTAGGATTCTCAATTTCAAGCTTCAGCCCCTCGATGACCTGCCCTGCTACGACTTCCTCTTGATATTGAACAACGATCCGCTGGCTTGCCTTTGGATGGTGGAGCCTTACCGAGGGCGGGTAAACCTGTAATTCTGCCGCAACGCCGGTCGTCGCAACTGTAAAAAACAAGAGTAATCGGAATGTAAACTTCATTATCTTAAATCCAGAATGCATTCTGGTCCGCTTCTTCATAACGCTTAGAACAGTTCAGTGATTGCTTCCTTGCCAAAATCAACCAGAGGGAAAGGCCGTCCATTCGGCCCGGGGAGCATCGTATCCAGATCAAAACCTAGGCTGTGATAGATAGTAGCCACCACGTTGGCTGGATCGACGGCCCGTTCTGCAGGAAACCCGCCGTTAGGATCACTGGCTCCCACTACCTGGCCACCCTGAACTCCCCCCCCTGCGAAATAGACACTGTAGCACTGAGGCCAGTGATCTCGACCTCCAGCAGGGTTCACCCGTGGCGTTCTTCCAAATTCAGCNAGATTACAAACNAGAGTGTTCTCCAATAATCCCCGGTCTTCCAGATCTTCGATCAGTGCGGAATACGCCTGATCATACATAGGAGCAACGATGTCTTTCATACCAGCGATCGATGTAAACGGATTACTACCATGAATATCCCACGTAATCTCATTAAAGACGGTCAGGAATGTGTTCACGGTCACAAATCGCACGCCCGCCTCAATCAGACGGCGAGATAGGAGGCAACACTGTCCGAAACGGTTTAAGCCATACCTTTGCCGTACCTTCTCCGGTTCTTTACTCAAATCAAACGCTTCTCGGGCCGCGGGACTAGTCATCAATCGGAACGCCGCTTCAAAATTCGAGCCAAGCAGCTCCGCATTTTCACTATTCTCAAATCCCTTAACGGTATCTTCCACGACATCACGAAGCTTACGACGGCGGTTCAACCGAGCTTCCCCAATTTCGGGCGGTGGCAATAAGTCGGGAACCTTGAAGTCTTTTTTAGAAGGGTCAGCATTTAACACAAAAGGATCATAGGATTTCCCCAGAAACCCGGCATCTTGGCCATGAGGGAGATTTCCACCGGTGGAACCCATTGGCTCAGGTAAAATCGCGTGGGCTGGCAGATCCGTCTTACGTCCTCGCAAATACGATAATGCGCAACCCGCATGGGGCGTATTAATACCACCACTAAAGAGCCGGCCGGTCTGCATCATCTGATGCCCCGAGTCATGAACCGCGGCTCCGGAGTGGTAAACACTTCGGACAAGGGAGAACTTATCAGCAATCTTGGCGTGTCGTGGCAGTATCTCTGTTAGGGTTATCTCCGGCGACGCCGTCTGAATCGGCTTAAAAGGACCACGAATCTCCGCTGCCGCATCGGGTTTGGGGTCAAAGGTGTCAATTTGGCTGGGCGCCCCTAAATTGAAAATCATAATGACATTTCGTTCGTCATGCTCATCTTGAACGGCACCAGATTCCTGAGCCTCCACTAATTGAGGTAAAGACAACCCTACTGCCCCGAGACTTCCAACCTGAATAAAATCCCGCCTGGATACACCATCGCACGTATGTGATTTGGCATTGCTTGTAAGGTTTAGCATTGGACGATTTCACTTCATAAATAGAGGTTATCCGCACGTCTGCCCGTCCCGTACCCGGTGACGTGCAGACACACCCTAAGTTACCAAAACAAACTGCTTCTCTCAAACAGCGAAACCCTCTAACTCAAGTTCCAACGGTTGCGTTTTTGCGGTGTTTTCCTACTATTAGTAGATAGCAGGCAACACCCCAACCCCCATTAATGTCATGTTAAATTTTCAACGACTAACGCTAACGTTATTCTTCCTACTTTTTTGCACAACGACCTGGGGGCAAATGCCGGAACAAAAGTCGTTAAACCAATATAATCAGGAAGTCTCTCAATGGATGGTTGCCGAAGCCACGGCCAAAACATCAAACCATCACGAATTAGCCGTTATTGAACTCGCAAGACTCTACGGAGAACTGGCTAGTGACTCACGGATTAGACTCAGCCCGACACTGAACCAATACCGTGTCAAGGTGCGTGCCCGACTCATGAGGGTTTTGCGAGAACTCGAGCTTCGCCTCTCACGTGACCTTAGGCCACCGGATCGAAGTACCTCCGACCGGTTGCAATCAACGCTGCAACGTCATCTGGAAGCCACATCCCGTTCGGCAGGCGGAGCGGGTGCGTTTCTTGGCCCCCGCGCTGGCGCAAACTCTCCGGACTATGGTCCTCATTTAATAGCGTTGATTCAGCGAACCATCGCACCAGAGCATTGGAAACCCAATGGCGGACCGGGGATCATCGTCTACTATCCCCCGCTACGACTCCTCGTTGTTCGAGCGACAAGCCAGGTCCACAGTAAAATACGGGACCTCAATAACAAACTTCGATAGCATCCCAAGCTAAATCACCCAATCCTTAATTTTTAAACGAGTTACCATGAACCCAGCCGATTTCTTTCCCCATGGCCTTACCTATTCTGAATTCCTCGAACAACACGGACACGAGGGAGATCAGCGTCGCTGGAAACAAGTTCATGAGCAGTCAGAATTAACCGATGACCAAAACAACCTACTCGCCTCGTTTGTCCGGGAACTCAATGTCTTAGTTTTTGCCGGAGCCTGGTGTGGAGACTGTGTCGTCCAATGCCCGATCCTGCAACGTTTTGCGGAAGCAGCAGCATGTATTAATCTTCGATTCATCGACCGTGACAAGTTCCCGGAGCTCAAAGAACACCTCACCATTTGTGGTGGCGCACGCGTTCCTCAGGTTTTATTTTTCAACGAAGATATGCAATATGTAGGACACTACGGTGACAGGACGATTTCAAAATACCGAGCGATGGCGGAAACAATTAGTGGTGCTGCATGCAGTAGCGGCATGGTAACACCCGGCGACAATGTACATCAGCAGGTAATCCAGGACTGGCTTCAGGAGTTCGAGCGTATTCAGTTGATATGTCGCACCTCACCGCGTTTACGCGAAAAGCATGGAGACTAGTTAGCGGTTGCACGAATCATGTTCTCTGTGAAAATGGAGGCTGATCTAATAATCTTCCGATAGCAAAACCAACCCGAGGTCTGCCTAAGTGTCCAACCGAGTCGAATCCATTTCCGCTGAAGAGCTCATCGAAGAATTCGAACTCTTCGATGACTGGGAAGAACGCTACCGCTATATCATCGAAACTGGCAACTCTATGCCGCCGTTAGAAGCCAAATATCAAACCGAGGAACACCGCGTTCAGGGGTGCCTGAGCAGCGTATGGCTCGTGATTGCACAGGCGGAGGACGGGCGCTACTACTATCGAGCTGATAGTGACTCCCAACTGGTAAAGGGCCTGGTTTGTTTAGTGATCATGTTGTTTAGCGATAAGTCTGCTGACGAAATACTCCAACTGGACATCAACCATGTTTTCGAGGCGATCGATCTACGAC
>PAJC01000117.1 GCA_002705165.1 Planctomycetaceae bacterium
CACCCAAAATGTCATCAGTTTGATAACATATGTCTCATTTCGGAAACAACAAAACGACTACACTTTATTGAGGTTTTGCTTCTCTAGATGTATTATATGCAATTGGTGTGCCGATGAGTACATTCGCAACAATCTGATACAGGGGCTATCTCTGGAATCCTAAACCAATAAGCTGACGGGGTTCCTTTACATGCTTCAACAGTACGCTTTTCTAAAGCGATGTTACAGCAAGCTGGGTAAACCGAACTATCAAGAATGCCCGCCTTAAGACGCAAGAGTCTAAACAACGGGCAGGTTGCATTTGGGTTATAATCATTTGCTCGAAAACTCGTTCAAATACTGAAAGCTACCAATGCGAAGATTATTACTAACCATTCTCACATTACTGTCCAGCTCCACTTTTCTGGCGGCGGCCAACAAAACCAAACAACAACCTAACGTCATTGTCGTTTTGGTTGATGACCTGGGCTGGATGGACTTAAGCATTCAAGGCTCCGACTTTTACAAGACCCCCAATATTGACCGCCTGGCGAAAACAGGGACGCGGTTTACCGATGGCTATGCTGCCTGTGCTGTATGCTCACCAACTCGGGCTGCTTTAATGACGGGACGACACCCCCATCGCCTTGGAATCACTGACTGGATTCGTGCTGAATTCCAATTAGGGGGGCGTCAAGGGCCAAACTCTAACCGTTCCGGGTATCACGATGCTGGGCTCAATTATTTGACTCCTGTCAACAACTCTTTCTTGGCACATAACGAAACGACTGTGGCTGAGCTAGTAAAACCTGCCGGATACGCTACCTGCTTTATTGGCAAATGGCACCTCGGTGGCAAAGGGTATTTGCCGACGGACCAGGGATTTGACGAAAACTTTGGTGGATGGGACTATGGGCAGCCTCCCAGTTACTTTGACCCGTACACGAACAAACGCCTGCAGGAAGGTATTCCCACATTAAAGCCACGCAAGGAGGGGGAATATTTAACAGATCGAGAGGCCGACGAAGCAGTAGGATTTATTCGTCGCAATAAAGACAAGCCATTCTTACTCTACCTATCTCACTACACCGTCCATACGCCCATCCAGGCAAAGCAGTCGGTCACCGAAAAATACATTCCTTTGAAAGACGGAAAAGGGCAAGACAATGCGACCTATGCATCAATGCTTGAAAGCCTCGACGATTCAATGGGGCGTTTATTAGAAACTCTCGAGGCACACGAACTCACAGACAATACCGTTATCATCTTTACGGGCGATAATGGAGGTCTTGATCGCAATGACAACCCGACCGACAACGCTCCTCTGAAGATCGGCAAAGGATTTGCGACTGAAGGCGGCATTCGCGTGCCGTGGATCGTGCGTTGGCCAGGGGTTACTAAACCCGGAACCGTCAACAGTACACCGATCACCAGCGTCGACCTTTTTCCAACTATTGCCTCGATAACGCACACTTCCGTCGANAAGAATCNCCTNCTNGATGGGGTAGACCTGACCGAAATACTTAAAGGNAGGCAGGGGCCCGAACGTTCCTTATTTTGGCACTTCCCNCATTATCGCCATCGTGGCGGAGCAGATCCGTACTCCATCGTCCGCAGTGGAAACTGGAAGCTCATCTATTATTATGACCCGATGAAGATCGAGCTTTACCATCTTGGGAAGGACATTGGTGAGTTGCACAATCTGGTTGACGATGAACCCGAAGTGACCGGCCAGCTACTTAGAAAACTAAAGGAACACCTAGAAGAAACCGGTGCCAAGAAACCTATCGCAAAGAAATAGGTGACTTGCCTCGTCTTCCGTACATGGCAGGGGAGAGAGCTTGAATGAAGCTCCTTTATTTAGATCTGATACACCCGTAATGAGCCGTCACTACAGGCGACAATAAAGCGCCGGCCATCTTTCGTGAAATCGATTCCCCGAACCGGTTTGTCGACCTCCACCACATGGAACGGCTTGATTTCACGAGGTTTCTTTTCTTCTTCCACGGCTGCTTCCTCTGAGCCATCGCATCCTGCAGAATCGCCTTTAACCTCCGCCGACTCCTCGGGGGCGGCTTCGGTTAATGACCAGAATTCGACCGTCCCTTTACCGTTTTGATTCCCCATAGCCCCCACGACATAACCTTCGGGATGAAAGCGAACTCCCCAAGCCACGCCCGGCGAATTACTCTTTGTCCGTAAATGACTCGTAATTTCCTTAGATTCCCAATCGACAATGCAAATAATCGGGTCCTGCTGACCGGCAAACGAATTCACCACATTGGTAATTCCAGCACAACCGACCAAGGAGCCATCCTGATTAAATGCCATATCTCTGGCACCACCCATATCTGCCTGAAACTTATTATCAAAGCCAGTCATTCCTGACTTCAGTTCTTTCAAGCGTTGCCCGGTCTTGGCATTCCAGACAAAAATCTCCCCCATCAAGTCTTCCGACACCAGACTTTCACCGTCCGGATGAATCATCACGGCATAGGGATGTCTCCCGTGCCCGGCAAATTCNTTCCTNAGNTTCCATCGTTTGGCATCCCAGAGGCGGATCACTTTATCGTTACCNCATGTGGCNACATACTTGCCATTGGGACCTGCATGCACCCAGCGAGCGAATCCACNATGTGCATCGANAATTCGGACGGGGTTATCGACTACGAGTTCAATCTCAGATTCCACCTTTTGTGTCACTTCACNGTCTGCTTTGTCAGATCGANCTTCGCCCGTCTTCTCGANCGGCANTTCAATTTCCTNAACCANCTCAGGCTCTACTTCCCAGACAACCACCCGNCCATCCCAACCGGAAGTGAAAACATGTGTTCCATCATTTGAAAAATCAATTCTNCGTACCCAGCTATCGTGAACCCCGCGATANATCACTTTTTCACCAGTTTCNAGATTCCACCGATAAACNCCGAAGTCCTCCGCACCAGCGAAGGCGTATCGTCCGCTCGGATCTAACCGACAATTCGTAAGGGCTTCTACGTGAGTGAATTTTTGAACTTCTTTAGCGTTGGCCGGAACAGCAGACTCCGGAGGAGTGCTGTCCATTGTTTCAGATTTTTCTATCGTATCCTGCTCTTCGTTTCTCACGCCAGCAACTCCTTGATAGGGGCCGCTACCGGGTCACCAATCGGGACTGCCCGCCCATCCAACGCGTGGTTAGATTGAGAGTCGATACCCACAGCCTGCATATAAGTATGAAACAGGTGGGCGCCGTCAACCTCTCTTTCAGATACTTCTGTCCCGTCTGCATTGGTGGCGCCAATGACACCACCAGGCTGAATCCCACAGCCTCCCAACGCGATGGAGAACGATTTCCCCCAATGGTCACGTCCATATTTATGATTCACTTTCGGTGTTCGGCCGAATTCGGAATAGACAACCACAAGGACATTATCTAACATCCCTCGTTCTTCAATGTCCCCTAACAATGTCGCAAATGTCTTATCAAATTCGTCTAACTGTTCAACATGGAAATTAAAGTTCTCCGCATGGGTATCGTATCCATGGTGAGTAACTTTCACGCAGGTTACGCCTTCTTCAAGTAAGGTCTTGGCTAATAAGCAACGGCGACCAAACCAGTGCCGACCGTAACGATCTAACTCTTTTTCATCCTGTTTCTCAAACAGGTCGGCGCGAGCCATAAGTTGCTGTGCCTGCTCGAACGAAGTGTCATACGAATCGATTAATGCGCGACTTCGTTTACCTCCAAACTGATTATTCAACTGCTTTCGCAAACCTTCGGCACGAATCGCCAGCTCTTTGGGTACGCCCTGAGGCCGCTCCAGGTTTGTCGGTGGCTTGACTCCTTCCAAACGCATCATCGCATGTTTGGACTCAAGAAATCCGGCGGTTTGATCAACGATCCCTCTTGTCGTGATATGAACATATCCTGGGAGCGGATTATCCGGTGTGGTGAGATACTTCGAAGCGACGGCACCTACAAACGGGTAATCACCGTTCTTCCGGCCCTTCTCCATAAACAGTCGGCCCACTGTGTGGTCGTCTGTTTCCAGATTAATACTGCGTACAACAGAAAGTAAATGCATTTTTGAAGCAGTGTACGGCAACAGTTCACAAATTTGTAATCCGGGCACACTCGTGGAAATAGGCCTGAACGGCCCACCGTATTTCGTCCCTGGCTTAGGATCCCAAGCCTCAAACTGACTAACACCGCCCTGTAAATACACCTGAAGGATTTGCTTCTGCTTTGACTTCATTTCCCCTGCCATTGCCGGAGTTAGAAGACTGCCAAACCCCGCCATCGCTCCCGCCATCGCTCCAGTACCCATGAATTGACGGCGTGTTACATGATGATCCATCGTGTTACACCCTGCGTTTCTTCGCATGGTCATTATTGAATTCCTTCAAGTTTGTCGGGAGTTACCGGGTTTCTATTTATTAAATCGGAATTCTGCACTACAGAGTAAAGTGCGAACAAGCTCTCGAACAGCTTCTTCACGCCCTTGTTCTCCGACACTAAGAAATTCCACTGCGAGCTTTAATTCCGGATCAGACGGCATACGCGAGTAGATTGTCAAAAATACTCTGCTTACCAGAGCCTGATTGTCATCCATCTTAAGTAACTGATCTAATAACATATCCTGACCTGCCGCCAGCCACTTAGCAACTTCAGGGCCATTGAGTAGATACAACGCATGATCTGCTGAGGCATCAAACCTGGATGCTGCATTGCTACCGGCGAACACGTTCACAATGGATTCGATCTGGGATTTTAGTGCTACACTCACCTTTTCCTCAATCAGAACCGCACTTTGAGCAGTCGCTTCCTTAAAATTCGCATCTTCTTTTTCCAAAGCGGCAATAACACTTCGCTCTGTCTTTTCCACTACCCCTACCGCCTGAAGGAGCGACCAGGCGAACTGCTCGGGACTCAAGGGCTTCAACGTCCCATTTAGATACCGTGGCTTTTCATCGGCGAGATCTTGTACTTTTAGTTCGGATTGGCGCTGATAAGTTTGCGTCTTTACGATCTCTTTAATCAGATACTTGATATCATAACCGTGTGACATCAAATCATCTGCCATTGCCGTCAGCAATTCCGGGTGAGAAGCGGTATTACCTTCATGAAACATATCAAGTGGTTCAACAAACCCTTGCCCAACCATCATTGCCCAAATGCGGTTAGCAATGTTCTGTCGAAATGCCTGATTATCGGAACTAGTCATCGCCGGCGCAAGTTGCAGTCGGCGTGAGTACTTTGGCACTCCACGATTCTTAGAGTCCGGTTTTACTTCGTAGGGTTGTTCTTCTTGTTGAGGATCTTGAATCTCTGGGAGTCCTAAGAGACGTGGTTGCGTCTTCCCGTCTTCACCCGTAAAGACAGACGTGAAAGTCACATCTCCTTCTATCTTGTCCCCGATTGACACTACTTTGGAGGACGGGTCGGTAAACAGATAGCTGCGCTGCAGAAATGCCGCGACACCATAATAATGCTGCTGTAAGTAGCCATCAACATTGGGATGATTATGACATTGCGCACATTGTAAGTCTCGTCCTAAAAAGACCCGACCAATCGCGCGCACCGTCTCTTCGCGTTTAATTTCCCGATCTAACAAGAACCGACTCGCGGCTCGCAATTCGGGTACGGAACCATCAGCTGTTAAGATTTCTGTCGCAAGCCGATTGTAAGGTTTATTCTCAGCAAACGACTTTCTGAGATAGGTCTGAAATTCTTCGGGAGGTACATGTTTCTTGGGTAAACGCTCCATAAACATGACATCAAACGTATATTGCATATGTCGAGCGTACGCGGGAGAGGCAAGCAGGCGTTCAACAAGGACTTCGCGTTTCTGCGGTTCACTATCGCCTACAAATTCGAGTACTTCCGAAACGGTAGGAATCCGGCCCGTCAAGTCGAGATACACTCTTCTTGCAAACCCATAATCATCCAGCGAAGCGGATTGAATTGAACTGGATTCACCTTGTGCTGTCACTATGAAAGTATCAATAATATCGTGTAATGGCTGCGCTTGAACCCGAGTCACACCCAACAACAGCGATATCAATACGGCAATTTCCAATAACGTTTTCATTTATTTATTATATATCGAGCGACGATTGCTCGCATCACCAATTCGAAATCGGAACACCCTCCCAATGGCGGATACCTTTGAATACAAATGCAGTCAATGTGGTGAGTTGCTGACTCTTCCCACTTCACTTTTGGGCCAACAAGGGAAGTGTCCGTCCTGCCATCACGTTGAAATATTAAAGGATGCCGGAGCCCTTCCACTTCCTCAGCCAGTGGCTACAACTGCTCTCAACACCCCTTTTGGGGGTGGGCCAGTTACAGCTGAGTCTGTAAATGCCACTACAAATCCTTATGCAGTTCCACAGCAAAGGGCCTTTCAATTTGGGTCGGTGAACCCCGATCATCGAGGCCGACTCGGGAAAAACTTATGGGGAGTCATCATAAGTTTTTCCATAGCGACGATTTGGCTCATCTATATTATCGCTGTGCCGTTTATTACGGTTTTTCCCAACAATCCGGAACGCTTTGAGAACATGAGCGAACAGGAGATCGAAATAGAAATGCTTTTCTCCCTTGCTGAGGAGACTTCAGATTTTGATCGTAGTGAGGTTGAGAACCTAGATCTAGAAGACGCCCAGAATACGGCTGGGCTTGCCTTCCTTAAAGGGATGGGAACGAAAGCCATTGCTTGTCTCATTCTGTGGCTTATCGGTACCATCTGCTACCTAGTATTCTTTCACACGCTATGGGCGCAGATTCAGGATGACCCAAGCGTGAAGTTTAGCCCGGGAGCAATCGTCGGGTTTCACTTTATTCCCGTCGGCATCGGTGTGGCAGGGATCATGCTAGAGCCCATTAATCCACTCCTCTTCGATGGCTTCAGCTTCGTCGCGCTAATTGCCTGGTGGGTCATCCTATTTATCACCTACTGGAAATTAGCTGATCACATGGGAAAGTACTATCAACGACAGGGGATCTCAAACCCACAGCCACCGACTGGCTTAGCATTGACTTTCTGCATTCTGCAAATAGCGGCTATCGTGCCACTCCTTGGCGGACTGCTCTCCCTCGTCGGATTTGTTCTTTGGTTTATCGTCGTGTTCCAACTGAAAGCCAGTGCCATAGGGATCATCAACCACAAAATGCAGACTGAGCATATCGGACAAATATAGCAAGAGCATCTAAAACTGGGTGACCTGCAAGTCATCATCCAGTGTCCGGTAAGGTTGAACACCAAGATCTGACAGTTCGCCGTGATAGTCACGCACTGCCTGTTCCGGCTCCAATTCCCCGTCGGCCAGATATCGCAGAAATTTAACGAATGTCAGTGGATGCTCAGAATTGTTAATCTTGCGTCCAAACAGAGCCGCGTGACCACCGTATTTCTTAGACTCCCATAACATCCGAAAAGCATCATGAGTTGTCCCGGATGATCCACCAAGAATTCCTACGATGATGGAGCTATCGTAGTGCGTCAACTGCTCCATTGCTTCGGGACCGAAATAAGGAATCTTAAGAAAAATCGGACGACCGGCCTTAGGCACTCCTCCAAGTGTTCTGGTAATACAGTCATTTACATATCGCGGTATATCGGCAATTGACTGGACCGGACAGTTGGGTGCGAACACCTCTAGGAAATGACGGAAGCCCTTAAGCTCGGCTTCGATACGAAACTCTTTATAAGCCTGCAATGCCTCACGATCTAAATGAGCATCGTTATTAAATGTCATCGAGTACAGACCGAGGTCAACTCCCAGGCTACGTTCTTCATCCGAGCAAATCGCCTTACCGCATTGAGCGTGCTCAATCGTAGTGGAACGAAAGGGTAATGACGGCTGGTCGCCGTAATTCGAACTCAGGCCACACCAGATATCCGACGTGTCATTGGCACGAATGGCAGGGGTGACTGTAGAGTCATCAAAAATACGTTCTTCGAGTGTCAGTTGCTCGCTTGCACTTACACTCATCAACATGATATCAACCAACCCCTGTTCGACAATCTCTCGCATATTATCGCGATGATCCTTTACACTTCCGTATTCCAGATGAGATGGTTGTTTATTTAATCCCGGGGCGGCAACCCCAAACCCCATATCACCGTCTTTAGCATCGGCAATGATAAAGTCATTACAGCCTGGGTCTGCCAAAATATTGCGTATCTTAATGTCTAACGACTTTTCCATATTACTTCTTTTGTGTTCCCTGTTCTCTATTTTGAATTACCACCATGACCTATTNCCTGANCATAATAAGGTCTATTCTAACGCAATNACAATCGCCTCGTTAATCTACNTGCCACAATTAACTAATCCCNTATGACTANTGAATTTGACTGCATTGTTGCCGGCATCTCCTGTGTCGATTTNTTAATCGGNCCGCTNAACCTCGATCAACCGTTAAATCAGGAAGGNACCTGGGCACTCGACACNATTACNCCCACTGTNGGCGGCAACGTTTCTAACAGCAGTATNGCGCTGGCCAGACTTGGAAGCCGTACTGCCGCATTATCTCTGGCNGGNACGGATGAATGGGGGNGATTCCTCATTTCCAAGTTGCAAGNTGAAGGCGTGAACACNTCCCGTTTNCAGCAACGCGANGGGTTGGANACTAGTGCAACCGCCGTGCTAATGAACAGCAAGCTGGAACATATTTTTGCCTACAAACCAGGTGCNAGCGAGGCCATCGACCGNTCNTTAATNGACGACAANCTAGATTTCATTGCNCNGTCCAAATACCTGTTACTGGGGTACTATGGNTTGTTACCTAACATAGAACCNGTGCTTCACGAAGTACTTGAGGCCGTCCAGAAAACTGGGTGTAAAACAGCACTTGATTGTGCCGGTGGAGGNGGNGNCATAACACCTCTAGACAAATGCCTCCCTTATTTAGACATCTATATACCAACTGAGCATGAGGCAGAATCTCAAACCGGTCTTCATGTCCCGGAAGACATGATCGCAAAGTTCCGGGATTGTGGNGCCGCTGGTGTGGTTGGAGTTAAGCGAGGAGANCAGGGGATCCTATTAAGTCCCATCGAAGGACAATTTCTGACAATCGCAGCTATTAAGCCGCCAAGCCCGGTGGTCAATACCACCGGAGCAGGGGACAGTTTTTATGGCGGTCTTATTAGTGGTCTAAGTCGAGGAATGGATATCGAATCAGCGGCCCGACTAGGAACGGCCACGGCAAGCTGGTGTGTCACCGGAATGGGTGCTACGCAACAACTGCAGGATTTCGAAACCACCATCGAGTTACTAGATTAGCACCGCTGCAACACCCATCTTAATCCTTCCGCAACGCTCTCAAATACCTTTCCGCAATCTTCTGCTCGCTTTCNTGAACTTCGCCATCGACCTCAGACAACTGAGCAATAAATTGAGTCAACTGGGCAACCACATCTTTACTAAATGCGTTTGGAAGAATTTCAATAACCTCCTCGACGATCTTCTCAAGGCCTGACTCTTTAATCCGGTCGAGTGCCGAATCGGCTACCTGGCGAACCTGCTTTCGATCTGCCAAAGGTGTGTTGGCAATGGTGAATTCGACTATTGCCTCGAATTCCTCNGATTTAATCTGGCCGTCAGCTGAGACCAGACTGATCAGGGCAAGCATCAAGATTTGTTGCTGCCTTTCGAAAGACAACTCTTCCTGAANAGGAGAAATATTAGCTCGCTCGTTAGGCCCCTCGGTTTCGCCGACAACTATTCCGCCAAGTGCATCCCGAAATCTGCCAATCATCGCCTCTTCCATACTGGTAATTTCCCCATCCGACTCAGCAATGCGATTCATAACCGTTATCAATGAACCGGCCTCTTCGTTACCACTAAGGCTCTCGAGGCGTTTACNAATTTGAATCACGGCCTGTTTCAATCCGACGGTGGAAACCCAAGCACCTATCTTCTTCCCCAATGCTTTGAGCTGATCTGNATCGCTAAGACCGGTGATTGAAGATGNATATTTGTAAAATCGAGCAAATTCCTCTTNCTCAACTTTACTATCTTCGCAAAGCACGCAGAAGACGGCCNCGGAAAGCAACTCANGTGAACTCATCNNAGACAGAATGCTATTGTCNAGNCTTGGGCGCTGCGTGGTTTCAGTTTTCTGATCCAGTAAGGCATTGACATCAACGACCTCGCCTTCCTGCTGCTGATCTAACTGAAAGAANCGGGCCGATTGCATTCCCATCAAACGTGCTANCAAAACATCNGGAAACGTTCGAATCCTCACATTATAGGTTCCTGTCACAGCATTGAAGCCTGAGCGAGCNAACTGCAACTGATTTTCCACTTCAACAATCCTATTGCCCAGATTCATCACAAGTTTATCCGTCTTGATCGAAGGNTAATCTTCAAGCAGCACCTTAAACCTGTCCAGCAGACCTCCCACTCGATCGGTCGTTGTGGCATCACTTGTAATTCCATGACGCAACTGCGTTATTCTTGTCTGAACATTCTTCTCAAATGACANCGCTGTTTTCACAATCTTTACCAAATTNGGNAGTAGATCTGCTCGTCGTTTCAAAGATACATTGAGATTCGCCTGGGCTCTGGAAAGCCACGCCTTCATGAAGATCAGATCATTGAAGATAAATGCGACATTTAGTACCAGTAGGAACAGTACCGCAAACAAAGCACCGGCAAAATACCCAAAGGGATCAAACGATGCCCCTCCGTAAAGAATAAATACAGCGCTGGTGCAAAATGCAATCCCAATTCCAAGATAAGTAAGGCCGGTTCTGGCATACTTCAGTAATATAGAACTTTCATCCTGATCACTAATCACGAAATGCCTCTCCCTGGAACTNTGCTCTATCGTCANCGCTGTATCATGNAAGGAATCTAAAACGGCCGGACCTAAAATATAAAGCTCCTGGCCCGGTTTNAAAGTCCATTCGGTATATCGCAAATTCCCCNTACGTTCGTAGTAAGTTCGGGAAGCATCNACCTCCGCTTTTTCAGGNTCCACTACGATTTGGCCGGTCTCATCTTTGAGGAAGAAGTCCGTCAATGAAACTCCGGACTCNACCGTCCGCCACTCGTATTTATCTTTATCCGTTTTGACTCGNCGCTCTTTAAGNTACCGACAATAAGTCACTGAAGTTCCACTGTATCTTGCAGAAATNAATTTGTCTTTTTTNAGNACCGTTCCCACTACTTCAGTAAGTCCCGGAACCACTCCCTTGACGGGGGAGGTGGGAATATTCTCAATCATCCTCTTTGTTCCNAGCTTTCGGTANCCCATAAAGCCGCAAAACAAAGTGCCTACGNTCCCACCGATCGCCAATAAGAGGACATAACTTATCTGAAGGACGGAGCCTGTNCGTACCCGCTGCGGGAAGCTGGTAAGGGCCGANTGTTCATCCGAAGCTAGTGTTAATTTCTCTATCGGGCCATANCCCCCTAAAAACCTGTGCAAAACGTTTGTCGTCCGCNTTCTGTAGGTTTCGTAAAGCTCCACTGCCACGTTCGTATCGCGTTTTAAAAGTGCCGATCGCAGGCTTTGATTTTGCTCAGNCTCNGGCAATTTATCNACNACTTGCTTGTANTGCTCCACCCGTTCAACACCAGCATTCAATTGCGNATTCGTAACAAACACCCACTGTAANAACAACGCCGGCGGTAAGGTTACGAACAACGTCAGAGAAGCCATCATGATATGGTGTTGACCTAGGAGGTCGAACAACAATCCGACAAAGAACACNAACAGAAAAATGGCCCCTACCATCCAGAACATACTACTCCAACCAAGCGTGCGGAGGATGGCATCTTCCCCACGGGTAGAAATCGTAAACTCGGTGGCTAAAGCCGACGCCGTTCTGGAAATCTGATTTGAATCACTATGATAGCCTCCCACTACCGTCACAGTGTCTCCAAGCAAGATTGCATACTCGGTTTCACGATATTTCCCATATCTACGAGAGCCTGTCTTCTTAACTAAACGTTCGGGACGTCCTCCTCGATTGGCTACGGAGACTTCTCCGGAAGCATCAACAAGCCGAAAATCAACCGACATCGTTTTGGAGTCGACGGTTTTCCACGATGTATCACCTTCTGAATCCTTTACCTCCTTCTCTTTTTTCCAGTCAAAATAAACGCATGCCCGACCATTAATCTTGGTCCGCAAGGTGGCATCTTCCTGTCGAATCTTTCCCTCGACCATCGCAATTCCGTCAATCAGTCCCGCGTTATAGGCTAGCGGGGTCCTCTGTACTTCCAGAACGGACTGCATCCCAGACATACTGCAGCCACGAAAACCTACCGCTAGACACAAAAACAAAACGCAACATATGGCATTGAGGATAAACGCCGTTTGCTTTTTGCTTTTGGTATTTGCTCGAAACAACATATGTGAAATCATATCCCAGCTTGAATTGCCAGACTTCAGTAAGGCCTCATTACCTATAATTGATACCAGA
>PAJC01000118.1 GCA_002705165.1 Planctomycetaceae bacterium
GCAGAAGAAGAAGCTCCCGCAGAAGAAGAAGCTCCCGCAGAAGAAGAAGCTCCCGCAGAAGAAGAAGCTCCCGCAGAAGAAGAAGCTCCTGCAGAAGAAGAAGCTCCTGCAGAAGAAGAAGCCCAAAAATCAGACGAAGCCAGTGAAGCGGGTTCTGAAGAACAATAATCAAAGGCTGAACGTTTAATAAAGAACAGCCCGAACACCACAGGTAACCTTTTGGAGGGCGCCGTGCCCGTAAGAATTTACGCAATAGCGAAAGAGCTGGATTACGACAGCAAAGAATTAGTTGATATCTGCAAGAAAGCAGGTATCACAGGAAAAGGTTCTGCGCTAGCAAGTCTTGACGACGATGAAGTTCAGCAACTCAAGGATTACCTCAACAAGGCTCCATCATCAGATGCCGAGCCGGTACCGGGCGAGGTTCCCAAGAAACCATCTCGGCAGGCTCGGGGTCCAATTAAGGTGGTTGCCAGCAAGAAACCAAGTGGACCTTTGTCTGCTCGAAATAATGCTGATGATACCGAAGAGGCAGTCGAGGATATCGTCGAAGCTCCGATTGAAGACGGATCCGAAGAACCAGAACCAGNACCAGNACCAGAANCAGAANCAGAATCCGATGCTGGTCCTGATACAGATCCTACGAAACCATTGGAGCGTCCTCGCCGAAGGAGCCCGGGAAGTCTTGATGCTAAAATTAAAGTCATCGGTCGTAAATCTGTTGANGGTAGCGGTGAAAGTAGCGATGCCAAGCCGAAGCAGAAACGTCGGGAACCAGTTATCAAACTTGCTTCCGTACCCAAGTCTCGAAAACCTGCCGCTCCTAAAAAGGTTGAAGAGAAAACGGTCAAGCCGGCCATGTCACTTTCCGATGCTCTTAAAAGCAAAGTCGGAAAACGTGGACCACTAAAANACCTCTCAAAGANTCCGGATGAACCTCAGGNGGTCCCTGAAAAGGAAACCGGTAAACGAGGGAAGAAACGTAAAGGAAAAGGGAACGATCGNAAGGAAGGTGATTTAGCGGGCATGGCATCCGCACGTGCTGANCGGAAAACTCAGCAGCGTCGACGAGAACAACGTGGAGGTTTTCAACGAAACAACGAGCGAGGTGGTCGTCGTTTTGGTCGGCGAACCCTGACTCGTACCGGTAAAAACACAGCCGCACCCCGCAAATCCAAAGTTTCATTNGAACTACCCTGCTCTNTACGGTCATTCTCCGAAGCAGCTGGCTTACCGGCTNGTAATGTCCAAATGACATTGATGGGTCTCGGAGCGATGCTCACCATCAATGATCAAATAGATGAAGAACTGGCAGAAATGCTAGCTATTGAGCTCGGCGTTGAAATCGAATTCAAACAACCCGAGTCGCTCGAAGAATCACTTATTGACGCCATTGAATCTCAAGTCGATACAGACGCCGATTTGTCAGTNCGACCTCCGGTCATCACTTTTCTCGGCCATGTCGACCATGGTAAAACCTCATTGTTGGATTATCTGATGGGGATCGACGTTGTCTCAGGAGAAGCTGGGGGAATCACTCAACATATTCGAGCCTTTCAAACCAATCACAACAATCATTTGATCTCATTTGTTGATACTCCCGGTCACGAAGCATTNACNGAGATGCGAGCTCGCGGTGCAAACGTNACNGACATCGCTGTTCTCGTCGTNGCTGCAGACGACGGAGTGATGCCGCAAACGGAAGAAGCNATCAGCCACGCCAAAGCGGCGGGGGTTCCAATTATCGTTGCACTCAACAAAATCGATCTCCCCGGAATAACGGACGAGCATATCAATACCATTCTGGGGCAATTACCTGGATATGACCTAACACCCAGTGAATGGGGTGGAGATGTCGAAGTGGTTCGTACGAGTGCCATCGACGGTACTGGNATGGACGAACTTCGTGATACAATCCTTGGCATTGCTGAATTGCACGAATATCAGGCCAATCCAAATCGCGACGCCCTTGGAGTTTGCCTCGAGTCTGAGCAAGAAACCGCTCGTGGTATTATCGCNAAAGTCATTGTTCANAACGGTACTTTGAAAGTTGGGGACGTTATGGTCTGCGGTCACGCCCATGGACGCGTGAAGGCTATCTACGATACTTTGACCGGCAACGCTGTTGAAGAGGCCGGCCCAAGTACACCTGTGAATGTCGCCGGTCTGAATATAACTCCCGACGCTGGAGACAAATTCCACATCGTGGNCGAAATATCTGATGCTAGAGAAGTTGCCGAATTGCGTTCAGATCGTTCAAGAGCTACCAACCTTTCAGGGAACACGATTAAAGTCTCGTTTGATGATTTCCAGCGTCGTCTGGAAGAAGGGACCCTGGGGCCGAGTGAGATTGCAACGCTAAACTTGATCATTCGAACAGACGTCCGNGGTTCGATTGAAGCGATTCAGAAAGAACTTGGAAAACTGCANCATGACGAAGTGCAGATAAAAATCCTGCAGGCTTCNGTCGGTGGTATCACTGCCGCNGATATCGTTCTGGCAGATGCTTCGGAAGCTGTCGTCATCGGCTTTAACGTAGCGCCGGACAATGATGCTCGTCGACTCGCCGATGAAAAACAGGTGGAAATCCGACGCTATGACATAATTTACAAAGTTACCGATGATCTCCGCATGATGCTCGAAGGGAAGTTGAAACCTGAAGAAAAGATGGTCGAACTTGGGCATGCCATGGTGCAGCAGGCATTCAGTATTAGTAAAGTTGGTTCGATCGCCGGTTGTCGTGTGGTCCAGGGTAACATCGAACGTAACTGCCGCATTCGTGTGATTCGTGACGGACGTGTCATTGGTGACTACGGATTAGATTCATTACGACGGGAAAAAGAGGACGTAAAGTCTGTTCGTGAAAACATGGAATGTGGTATTAAACTTGCCGGCTTTAACGACGTCAAACAGGACGATATTCTCGAAGCTTACAAGATCGAAGAAGTCGCGCGCACGTTGTAATTACGGCAATCACAAGTTCCTAACAAAGTCTCTGATTTCCAAGGCATACAATAATCTATGAGTTCTCGGCGAGTATTAAAAGCAGCTCAGGCAATTCGTGAGGTCGTTAGCACAGCGATTATTACGGACCTCCGGGATCCTCGCATTGAGAATGTTACGGTCACGAAGGTCGAAGTGTCCGGAGATATACGTCATGCCCGAATCCATGTCTCGATCATGGGTTCAGAAACCAATAGCCAACAGGTTCTGAAAGGGCTAAATAACGCCTCTGGATTCCTGCAACGCAAAGTCGCAAATCGAATCGACACTCGATATACACCCAAACTGCAATTTGTGCAGGACGAAGGCCTAAAGCATTCGCTGGAAGTCACTAAAATCCTCGATGAAGTTTTACCTCCCAACCCAATAGAAGACNAATTGGATCACGCCTCGGAGAACCTTGATAACATTTAAGAGTTCTATCCGAAGGTTACCTCAATAGATAAACAATATTATGAGCGCTGCAAAACGAGCTTCGTTAATTAAGAAGACATTTACGGTTTTGAAAAAGCAATTCCCTAAAGTGCAATTGCCCGTGAAGGACCGCCCTATCCTGGAACAACTGCTTTATGCCTGCTGTCTGGANAATGCCACTNCGGATCAGGCAACNGAAGCCTTTAGCAANGTTCAAACNCGATATGTCGACTGGAACGAAGTACGAGTAACTACCGTTTCCGAGCTTACCGAAGTAATGGGCTGCCTGCCTCGTGCTGCTGAATCAGCTCGTAATCTCCGACGTGTCCTGTTCAATGTCTATGAAACTCACTTTTCATTTGATCTTTCCTTTATGGCAAAAGAAGGACTGAGCAAAACAACTGCCACGATTAATGGTTACTACGATGAGATTCCAAGATTCGTAGTCAACTATACCGTCCAAAACGGCCTTGGTGGACACGCTATTCCACTTAGTGACGGTGCACTGGATGCCTTGGAAATCCTCAGCATCGTAACTCCCAAAGGCAGACAGTCCGGCAAAGTCGCCGGACTTGAACGTACGATTGCCAAGAATAAAGGTGTTGAGTTTGGCTCGCTGCTCCACATGCTTGGCACACAACTTGCCGAAGACCCCTACGGGAAAAAGACACATGAAATCCTGCTCAAAATCAACAAGNGCTGNNCTGNTAATCTACCTGTAAAACCTTCCAAGAAATCAGTCNCCGCGGAAAAAGAAGAAGCCGGCAATTCTAAAANNGTTGCTAGAAAAACAACCANGAAGAAANCTGCTCCNNNNAANAAGAAANCTGCTCCGGCCAAGAAAAAGAAAGCTGCTCCCAAGAAAAAGAAAGCTGCTCCCAAGAAAAAGAAAGCTGCTCCTAAGAAAAAATCCGGTCGCCCTAAGAAGCCTCGCTAAAACGGCGTTCGACCGCGTCCCACCTTTTGCTAGAATACAAACAGTAATACTCGGGCTTTGATATTAAATCCAGTTAGAGCATAAGGTGAATATTTGTTGCGAATTCTATTTGCGCTTTCCGCTGTTTTGTTATTAGCACTGTCAGCTATCAGTGACGATGTTAGTGATTTTACGATACCCGAAATCCCAGCTACACTTCTTGAGCAGAGTCGCCTGTCGGAGGCTCAGGCCGATAAACTACATGCGGCCACTCTCTTTGGTCAGGCTCGTTTGGAACAACAACGCCGACAATTTGGTGACGCTCTGCAACTATATCAACGTGCCTGGAGGTACGATCGTTCAGTCGTCTCAATTTCTAATCAGCTCATCCCGCTGGCGATGGGACTCAAACGAACCGAGGAGGCGGCTAGATACGCTGGTTTAGCTATCAAGAACAACGCGTTAGACAGTCAAGCACTCATGCGGATGGCTGTTGTTCTCACCCGTAATGGTAAATACGACCGTGCACTTCAAGCCTTTCAAACGATCCTCAAACGCGAAGACGATTCATCGTTGCAACTGCCTAAAGCCCTTATAACTGCCGAATTGGGTCGCACGGCGCTATTAGCCCAAAAAAATGATCTTGCATCAGTCGCATTCGATAACGCGAATGCGGCCTTAGAAAATCCCGAAGAAGCGGGCCTAACTCCAGCACATATCACACAACTCAAAGGTTCGACTGGGGCTATCTTTCTGGCGATGAACGAAGCCTATCAAGCTACAAAGCAATTTGATAAAGCGCGGGCAGCCATCGAGCAGGCACAACAAGTCTCCCCCAACCCCGAAATCCACGCCCTTCGTCTTGCTCAGCTATTTCTGGCAGAATCTAAACCGCAGGAAGCCCGCACAACTCTCCAAAAATACTTTGACTCCAAATCGCTACAGGCTAAGGCCGATCCCTACGGCCTACTCATCAGTATCAACCGAGTTCAACATAGAGAAGAAGCCAACGCGATCAGTATGGAGCAACTACAAGCTCTTCAGCAAACGCAAACCTCGAACCCATACTTAGGGTATGCATTAGCCGAGATAGCCTTAACCACNGGAGANCTGGAGNTGGCTATTCAGCAGTTACGTAAGTTCTTGCCGAGTCAGCCAATACTTAGTGGTTATCAGCACGCAGTCGATGCCTTACTTCCTGAACACTCCGAAGAGATAACGATCACCGATTCGGCCGCGATAGAGTTAGCCTGGGTTCTGGGTACGGTCTACTCCCGTAGTCGTTCACTTGCATCGCTACAGCAACAACGTATCTCCAGAATCACTTCGAATAAAAAACAACTGGAGCAATTGGCCCAAGTCGTGCATGACTATTCAGCCAACGACCAAACACCTAAAAACACAAACCCAAGCTTAAAAACGTTCACAAGCCATACTGCCGCGGCGACGGCCCTATTATTCTCACAAGTCAAAGATTGGCAACAGGCTCGAAAGTTTTTTGAACTGGCGATTGCAGAGGCTCCCCGGCAAAGCGGGGCGTTCTATGAGCACTGGGGAATCCAGTTATTGATCAACGATGAACTTAAGGAAGCAATCGCCGTTTTGGAAAGTGCTCTTCAAAACGAATATCTAAGGAATAAACCGGCCATCCACTTCCTGCTCTCTAGTGCCTATTTACTCACCGAGCAAAACCAAAAGGCAATGAACTCCGCGAAACTGGCTGCTGACCAAGCAAACAACAATCCTCGCCTACTCAGCAGATACCCCTGGGTTCTATACCACACGGGGCAATGGGAACAGGCACAACAGGAGTACACACAACTCTTAACTAAACTCGATGATATGCAGTCTGATCCAAACGTAGCAAATATCGCCCGGGATGCTAAATTGACCCTGTCTATTCTGTGCCAGCGGTTAGATCGAGCAGACGAAGCAGTCGAATGGCTTGAGCAAGTTTTAGATACAAATCCGGAAGACGTGGGGGCACTTAATGATCTCGGGTACCTTTGGGCAGAACGGAATGAACACTTATTGAGAGCTCAACAAATGACCTTGCAAGCTGTCAAAGCAGCGCCTGAAAACGCCGCTTACCGGGATAGCCTTGGATGGGTTTACTATCGATTGGAAAAATACGAAAAGGCCCAAGCTGAGCTCGAAGCAGCCCGAGAGCTTAACAACTCTGATGGTGTTATCTGTGACCATTTAGGAGACACACATCTCCAGTTAGGCAATCAAAAGGAGGCTGAGCAGATGTGGCAAAGAGCATTGGAATTGCTGGATGCTGAAAAAGATAGAAAACAAATCGATCTCCTCCGCACGAAGCTCGAAAATCTGAGTGATTGATACCCCAGCAGCTATTTCTCATAATCATGGTACCGATTGTTACCAAAAGTAATTCCTTGACTCCCTCCTAATCCACATAGAAATGGAATTCAACATGGCAGGACATTCCCATTGGGCAGGCATTAAACACAAGAAAGCTGCGATTGATAACAAACGCGGTAAATTGTGGAGCAAACTCTCCAAAGCAATTATCATTGCTGCCAAAATAGGTGGAGGAGATCCGGCTACAAATATCCGTCTTCGTCAGGCAATTCAGGATGCGAAAGATGTCTCCATGCCAAAAGACAATATCGCTCGTGCTATTAAAAAAGGAACGGGGGAGCTAGACGGTGGTAACGTTGAAGAAATCATCTACGAAGGTTACGGTGCTCATGGTGTGGCTATTATGTGCGAGATTATGACCGACAATCGGAATCGTACTGCTCCGGAACTTCGTAAAATGTTTGAAATTCATGGTGGCAACATGGGAGCGACCAACTGTGTAGCGTGGTTATTTGAGCGCAAGGGACTCTTTCTTCTTCCTGCAGACAGCTCGGATGAAGAAGCCACTATGGAAACTGCTCTCGAAGCAGGCGCGGATGACTTCCTCCTTCAAGGTGACCAGTATGAAATCACTTGTGAACCGGAAATGTACACTGCTGTTGCGGAAGCGTTGGCAGCGGCTGAAATTGTGGTCACATCAAAGCAGGTTACTCGAATCCCCAACAATACGATCGATCTGGATGTTGCACAAGCAAAACAGGTATTAAAGCTCATGGAAGCTTTAGACGATCATGATGACGTTCAAAATGTGTCTGCCAACTTCAATTTGACGGATGAAGTGGTTACTGCATTACAAAACGAACCTTAGTGCTTAATTTTATTCCAATACTCTTCAAAAGCACCCTTTTGATGAAAGTCAGGACTGTTGTCGAGGTCATGACACTCAAAACAAGATATCATCGCATCTTCGAGACTCCTGTGGACGAAGCTCCGTAATTCATTCAATGAATCGTAAGTACTGCTTGGCTCCTGTTCACGTCGCACATGCTCGCTCCCAGGACCGTGACAGTTCTCACAACCGTTTCCCTGCAATTTCAACGTCTCCGTCAGACTCATAAAGCCGGATTCGTACGGGACATACTTTTGCGGACGCCAGCCTGTGCTATGGCAACTTAAACATTCAGGATCAAATTGACGAGGAATCTCCGCCCGACCGTGTGGAGCAATAAGTGATTGCGTTGCATGGGCATGCGGAGAATTCTCCCAAATCTCGAACTCGTCCTGGTGACATTCTGCACAAGCTTTGCTGCCAACAAATCGATAACCGGACGGGTGATCCTCTGATTGAATTCCTAGCCCCTCAAANCCAGCTCGTTGCAATGCTTCCTGATATTGCTTGAATATTGCNAGAACCTCTGCCGAATCCGAATAACTGGCATCTAAAGGTACNCGTTGNTATTTCAATCCAGGCTTNGCATTACCATGATCGAAAACNCCAACAACCGAAGCATACATACTCTTTTCGCCGACTTTCAGGACTTTGGTACTGCCCCCCTTCACCTCTTCTAATTCGTAAGCGGGTTCGCCCGGAGCTCCAGCACAAACCAGTAAGTCATATTCGTTATGAGACTTTGCCAAATGACGTACATAGTCAAATGTCCCGTGAACAACAAGGATCTTCAGCGACGCCTGGCGAAACATTTCATCCGCTGCCACCAACTTTAATGCTTCTTCGACATCTTCAACAATCAGGTCATCACTGAACAACGATTTGAGCCAATCGTCCTGGATAATACTAACAACAGCGATCTTGTGATGATCCGTTTCTATGAACTGGAACCTGCGAGTGAACTCCCGATCAAGAATCGCTACATTGGAACTGACAAACATCGACTCATTGTTGTCGTCAACAGCTGCCACAGCGAACAATTCACCAGCTGGCAATTTCAAATCCTCCGGTCCAAGTCCTACAGCCTGATATCCCATTCTTTTCAAAAGTTCTGATGTCAGGTTGAATTTCAGTTCTGGCTGGCGTCCAAACCGTCGAACTTGATTTCCAGTATCAACCGAAACCACATTCCAGCCCTGCTGTTCCTGTAAGCCTCGAATGAAAGAGTATCGACGNGCNAGTCCTCCCTTTTGACGCTCTAGTCCGGTACANCCGCAGGGCTCGACATAGCCAAATTGNCGTCCNGTAAAAACTAGAATATCCTGTGGGTTATCCCAGCCNGCATACAACGCTGAAGGCTCTNTTGCNGGACGGTTACTATCCTGCGTGGAATCGTCNTGATGAACNTGGGGANCCGAATTCGTCTGAACTGATGACATTGACTCCGCGGACNTGGGAGGAGTGATCATNTCATCACCACAACCGCTTAGTACGATGCAACCAATACAAATCACACTAAGCAACAACGCAAACTGAAGATATTGAATCTTTTCTGACATAAGCCGTAATTCTGTTTCTACTTAGTAACCGACATCAATACTTCCAGTGAAACTTCTTTTACNAATGGATGAGTGCTACTCAAGACAATTCGAGCCGGCATNCCTAAATTTCCTCCACGGCGACTTATCTGTTTAGCGCCTGGCTGGATTTTAATCGTGAGCCTGTGATGGAAGGTCTTTCCATTACCAATAGGGGCCGGCTCGCCCAAACTCAACTCCAGATGTGAAGCCGGCTCGACTTCTTTCACGGCAAACTCAACCTTTTCCCGATAGGCACCTTTTACTACCAGATTAATACTGGTTTCAAATCCTTGTTCNGAAGAAACTGGCTCNAAATCTAAAACACCAATGTGCTGACTACCGGACTCACGGAAAGATCGATAGCCTTTCCCAAAAATAGTAATATCTGTAGCAACAGATCCGTTGAGAAAGACATCTACCTTCGGAGCATCAGGGAGATTTGTCGTAAGCCTTACAGGAAAACTAAAGGAGCCCGGGGGTAATCCTGCAGCCAACTTGACCGTCATTTCCAATCCGCTGTAAGCTCGTAATTCTTCCTTCACTTCTTCCTCGGTCAGTTCCACAAATGTAATTTCGATCAGCTCCTCAGGCGTATCTTCAAGAAATACAACCTCTACAATTTGCAGGGGCTCCTCAACCTCTTTGTACGCAAAGATCTTACCTTTGACAGTAATTCCCTCGCCTGAGGACAAGCCATTCATCGTAAGAACATCAGGTCGGGGCATTACGGACTGAACGATCTGCCCTTTCACGACCAGTTGAATCGTTCGGTTATTTGGATCATTCGTAATAATGTCGGCTGTTTGAGCAAAACGTAAAGATGGCCCAACTTCCCGAGCCGTCCATTCCAAACGCACCTCAACCGAATCACCCGGCTCAATTTCGTCGGAAGCGAGCGAACTCAAGGTACACTTGCAAGTGGTTTCACCTTTTTCAAGTGTGAGGGNCTTTGTNCCATCGTTGCGAATCACAAACGTGTGAGTACGAACTCCCCGTCGNTCCATCGTGCCGAAATCATATTCCGTTGATCCGACAACGACCGCAATCGGACCATCAATCGATGCACTTTTAGCTGTTTCGAGTTTCCCCACGAATTGCGAAACACTACCCGGATTAATTGGTCGCAACTGCTCACGAATNCCGGATAAATTCCATTGGCTGTGTAACATTCCAGCAATGCTACCAGCAAAGACTGCGAGTACTAAAACGGTAATTAGACGCATGAAAGAACCTGTAAATAATAGCTGTAAATCAAGCGATTNCCTGTCATCACCTGTTAGCACTAAGTCTACCACATTCACTTAAAAACCCCGTGAAAACCGACCNAATCGGATCTCACGGGGTAATGCAGTANTTTCGGAGTTACTGTNGTTTTNTCTTNTTACGGAGATGATGCAGGCATTGTTCTGCTGATTCATNNATTTTTTCAAAATAAATACGACGGCCTTTCCACCCCGCNAAATCGGCCTCTGATAGTCGCCGATTACTCAATTTGAACTCGGAGTGTGGATTTTCTGCATCCAGACTGAATGCTCGCTCGATGGATGCCTCCATTTCATCTAAATGACCCGCATAATATTGACAGACTGCCAATCTAGCCCAAATATACGCATTCNCAGGGTACAACTCTGATTCACGCGTGNCATANTCCANGGCTCGATCCAATGCATCGGGCAGCTGATGATACTGATAAAGCAAAAGCGATTGTTGCGAGAAAAGTTCAAAATTCATTTGGGATTTTGAATTCAACATCAANGTCTGTGAAACCAANGTTTGATATTCTCTCAAAAGCTCTTCGTCCGCAGACGGACCTAACTTCATGAACAAGACATTGGCGTAAAGAATATAAGCGTCTATTCCATACGGATCATCTTTGATCGACTGTTGGAGGTGCTTTGCTGCCTGATTCGTTTGATTCTGACTCAAATAGAATCTAGCATTCATCAACTGATAGTCTGAGGCTGTCNNNGGACGGTGCGAAGTTNCGAACGCTAGCAACGGCAAAGACACCATGATCGCCAACGTCGTCCAACGCTGTGTCTTCGGCATGNGCACCTGCTCCTGCGGCTTAANCGNCACCTGCCANGTACTGATNGCTAATCCCAACAATAACCAACCGCTAAATGCGACACCCGGATACGAAATCCCCCCGGCCACCATCAAATTAAGCAACCAGCAAATGAAGGCCACTAAAAGNTGGAATCGATTTAATGCACCACGATCTACCCAGTCTTGTAACAAGAAAATAACCATCACGAAAATAGGCAANGCGACGTAAAACACTGATAGCGGAATCAATGCATAACTCAACTGGTCAATCAACAGACCAAGTAAGCAACCTGCCGCACCGGCTAGGTAAATCTGATTTGCTGACAAATCCGGAAACCGACTCGCGAACTNGCGNTCGTTTACCNCNCCTNCACCCGNTTGGNNTGCTAACACTGTAAACCGATGNTANGCCGTTGCAAACACTCCGCAAATNAAAAGCAGTGTTAGGATTCCAAAATTAGTGAGAATCTCCAGGGGCCAATTGTGTGGGTCCGCAATTGACTCCGAAGCAGCTACTTCCTTGTACAGCGTATAGTGATCCCGAAAATTTCCTGGTCCCACTCCAATCCAGAAATTATCGNTGGCCATGGCTCTTGAACTTTCCCAATACTCCATACGGAAACTCAAACTCTTGACCGCTTCTGTCAAAATCTTGGTGTCAAGTCGGTGGGTCAGCACCCCCAATGCGAACACGACACATCCAATCCCCCCCAACACCACGGTCGCTTTGATNGCTACCGGTCGATAGGATTTTAGAANAATCCCCGCAANNAAAACNCTGAAGGCTACTGCGCAGCATGCTGAGCGACTTTTNGTCAGNACCANACAGAACGCGACAATCCCGATCAATACAAGCAGCTTAGGGATTTCTTTTTTCCGTNTTAGCCGTTGGCCAGGTGTCAGAGTCGTTAGTAGCAACAACGTAAACCACGGGGCTAAGAATCCAGCCAACGAATTGGTCAAAGCAAAAGTAACATGAGGNTCCGGACTTTGGATTCGACTTTCAAAGTGATAGCGACCNGGAGATCCGACTCTGGTATCTGAAATTCCNGCGTTCTGCAGCATTTCTACTCTTTGTCGCGCACTACCTGCAAAGTACTCNGATCTCAATTCCGGGATCTTCACCAGAGAGTCGTAGATGCCGATGCACGATAACGCGACTGCAATCGCCACCATCACTGCAATGATNCCTCGCGCGACTNTCTCAGTGTGAAAGAGTTGATTGATTAATATAAATCCAATCGCAAATGCAACCCACTGCCACCAACTGTTGACGGAAGCTCGAAAATCACCATCGCCTGAATTCCCAAATACCGCGATCAACATCGCAACGATAGATAATGACAATAAAAANGCGGGCCATTGTCGATAAAACCTAACTGGGGGACAGAGAATCTGATAAACACCCCAGAAACTGCCGATGAGCGTGAAGCCAAGNACAAGCCATGTGGTCATCCCCTCGGCAACGGCTGGTCCATCCCCCGTTAGAAAAGCCGTTGCTGCCAACAAAGCAATTAGCATCCACTGTAATGCCCGAAACCATGTCGTTTGACGTTCCGCGAATTCAGTTTGTGCCTGTGCTTTTTCGACCACGATGCTGCGAACCTCTCTGATCAATTATTGATCTTATTACGTGCGGTGCTTTCCAGAATTGCCACCAACAGCAAGACACAAAAAGTCAAACCAACGATCAATAACGCTCCACTCAAACTGACCTGAGGAAGCAATAAGGCTGAAACACCCGTTGTAGCTGTCACCAAGAACATGGTGAGAACAGCTCGGGGCTTTGAAAGTCCCAACTCAACCAGTCGGTGTGAGAAATGAGCCTTATCTGGCTTAAACGGACTTCGTCCTTCCGAAATCCGAATAGCAATCACCGTACATAAATCATAAATCGGAACAGCCATAATAATCAGTGGGGCGATAACAGCATGAACAACCGGCTGCTCTCCATCTGTATATGTCGTGAGAATCGTTGCAATGGCGATGCAAAATCCAACAAAGTAACTACCAGCATCTCCCATAAAGATTTTTGCGGGCGGTTTGTTATGCCATAAAAAGCCTAGTAAGGAACCGATGAAAACCAGCAGGAGCCCTGCCACAAAGAGCTGCGGTCCTTGCGATGTAACTCCCGGCAAGACGACATACAACACCAACATGATCGAACAAATCACAGCGACCCCACCGGCTGCGGCATCCATGTTATCAAGCATATTAAATGCATTGATCAGCATTACNATCCAAAATACCGTGCAGAGAACAGTGATAATTCGGTAAGGAATAAATGCTGTGAAATACCATTCCTGTAATACTACGCAAGTGGTTGCCACAATAAACTGAATTGCCAAACGCAGCTTCCAACTCAAGCCCCGCAGATCATCCACCAAACCGACGAGCATTAAAGCTGTCCCGGCAATCAACAAGAGCCACAGATCTGCNAGTTGCGTTTCTAGTCCCTCGGCATAAACCCTTAACTGTTCNGGTAANAACTGAATCACCGATCCGTTAAGTAACACCAGAAGGGTGCCAATGAGAAACGTGGTAATAACNCCTAACCATATACCAAGNCCCCCCCCCAACGGAATTGGCATTACATGAACCTTCCGGTCGTTTGGCTGATCCATCANGCCCCACTTGGCAGCACAACGACGNATCACATAGATCGACAACCAGCTAATNAACATGCTGGGAAGTAAAATGAGGGGAAGTACCCAATAAGGAAATGTAGCGTCCATCACCGAACCAAGATAATCAAATTGGTAATCTGAAGAACCAAATCAGAAGTCAACACACCCAAGTATTACTCTACGGCTGAATCCCGATACTGTTCTCGCAGAAAGTTTCGACAGTCGCTAAAAAACTGGTGATACCCGGCCGTCAGATAATCGGGGTAGGTCCAATGGCTCGATTTCCATTGCCGACGCTGATAGTACAGCGTCACCTCCCCAAAAATCCCCTCTGCCAAATACAATCGATGATCCCGATCTTTGGTGGTAGCCAAAACTAATTTGGCCTCCGTCAAATAGCCAGGGTCAATATTCACCGGACGAGCGACATGTTCACTCTTATCTTTATCGGCATATTCGGCTTCCCATTCATTTGTAAGATGCTTGATTTTAGGCAATTCACCCTTATCAATGAGGGTTTTGAGGGCCCAAAACTGCTTTTTCAAGCCTGAACCCATCGTCTTAGAATAATACGAGGTTTGATTGAACTCAAATACGGGGGATGTCAACTGCACCGCACCCCACTGTTCCACAGCTTTGTCATAAACGAATTCCAAAGAATCCTTGGTTTGACCAAAGGCTCCCACCACCAAAAGTACGGGGCATTGAGGTTGAACATCTCCCATTTCCATTGTTCCTCATAGTGAACTCGATCGTCAATCCTCTCCAACATTTCAATCGATCCGGGGATGACTGTGATCGTCTGATATGTCAGTAGGATCTACCGAAAATCGCACGACGAGTACTCGGTTGGCCCGTGAAGATACAGGTACCTTGTTCGGCATTGCCATCAAGTGGCATACAGCGAATCGTCACTTTGTACTTGGCGATCATCTTGAGTATCTGTGGATCTCCCTCAACAAAATGACAACTTACGAAACCACCCTGTCCGTCTTTGTCAGAAAAATACTCTTCAAATTCTTCCAATGAGTTAACTTCTCTGGTGTTGTCTTCACGCAGCTTGAGAGCACGATCAAATAGACCTTGTTGAAATTGTTCCAACGTCTCTGCGATTCCATGTACGAATTCCTCACGTCCCACGGACTGACTTTCACCCGTATCACGACGCCCAACAAATACCTGTTTGTTTTCAATATCTCGCGGACCCACTTCAACTCGAAGTGGTACTCCCCTTTTCACGTGATACCACTTCTTCTCCCCGCCTCGCATATCACGGTCATCGATCATGACACGAACCTTGCCATCAGCATAATACTGAGCCTCTAAATCCTGCTTCAGCGATTCGCAATAATCGAGTACCGACTGCCGTGTATCATCGCCTTTAATAATTGGCAGAATGACAATTTGTTTTGGAGCAAGTCTCGGAGGCAGTACTAAGCCATCGTCATCACTGTGAGTCATGATCAAAGCACCAACGAGTCTTGTAGAGACTCCCCATGAAGTCGTCCAGACAAATTGTTGCTGGCCTTGCTTATCCTGATAAACAATTTCTTGTGCTCGGGAAAAATTTTGGCCCAGGAAATGTGACGTTCCAGCCTGGAGTGCTTTCTTATCCTGCATCATCGCTTCGATCGTTAATGTAGAAACCGCACCGGGGAATCTTTCGTCCACTGTTTTCTCACCTTTGATGACAGGCATTGCCATCACGTTTTCCGCAAAGTCGGCATAAACATCAAGCATCAAGCGAGTCTCCTCCAAAGCTTCTTCCTCAGACGCGTGACACGTATGTCCTTCCTGCCACAGAAATTCGGTTGTTCGAAGGAACATTCGAGTACGCATCTCCCAACGAACTACATTGGCCCACTGATTGATCTTAATTGGCAGGTCACGATAGGACTGAACCCATTTGGCATACATTGCCCCAATGATCGTCTCACTTGTCGGACGTACAATTAAAGGTTCTTCAAGAGGCCCGGCAGGTACCAATCCACCGTCTGGCCCAGGTTCGAGCCGATGGTGCGTGACAACAGCACATTCCTTAGCAAATCCATCGACATGCTCCGCTTCTTTTTCCAGAAAGCTCATCGGAATAAACAACGGAAAATATGCATTCACATGCCCTGTATCTTTGAACATACCGTCGAGTACCTGCTGCATATTCTCCCAGATCGACCAGCCCCATGGCTTGATTACCATACAACCACGAACCGGAGAAATTTCGGCTAAATCGGCGGCTTTAATGACCTGCTGATACCATTGTGGATAATCTTCACTGCGAGTTGGACTAATGGCCGTACGATTCTGTTTGCCCATTGGTGACTTTCTCAACACTTGTTGAATTTAATAAGATTGAATACTGACTATCGCCTGTTAAGCAACTCCCTATTTTAGGTCAGTATCACGGAGTGCGACAACCAGAGATTTACGTTTGACACCTTGTGGCTTCAAAGTTTTCCAGTTAGATTGCCTCTGAACCTACCGTCATTTTCATAGACGTTCATTTCTCCCTCTGGAAAACGATATAAATCATGAGTCGCAAGTACATCAATCAACTCGGCGAAGGTGAGAACATCAATCAGGTGTACATCGCCAACGGTAAACAGCTTCGTCCTAACCGACAAGGCAATTTGTACCTGCAACTCTCACTTTCAGACAAATCAGGCCGCGTCAACGCGATGCAGTGGAATGCCAATCAAGATGTCTACGATAGTTTTGAAAATGGCGACTACATACTGATCAAGGGTACGACTCAATTATTCAATGGCAATCTGCAGATCATCGTCCAACACCTAAAGAAAGCGGATGAATCAAAAGTCGATGAATCGGACTTTCATACACTTACGAATGAAGACGTCGGGAAATTGATCGTGCAGTTGCGGCAGTTTGTAGATTCCATTAACGATGAGAACCTTCGCTCTCTATCGCAACAATATATCGACACGCCTGAAATCATGAACAAGTTCACGCAAGCCCCGGCAGGAATCAAGAATCATCACGCCTATCAAGGTGGCTTGTTACATCACGTCGTATCACTGATGGAATTGGCTGAGTCTGTGGTGCGGCATTATCCACAAGTGAATCGGGATCTTGTGATTGTCGGCGTACTATTGCATGACTTTTCCAAGACCGATGAATTAGCATACGAAAGAAGCCTCGAATACACCGACGAAGGACAACTTCTAGGCCATCTGGTNATGGGNGTAGAACTGTTAGGTAAGCAAATAANNATTTGGGAAACTGCCCAAAATAAAACGTTCCCACAGGAACTTGCNGTTCAAGTCAAACATTTAATCATCAGTCACCATGGACAATATGATTTTGGTAGCCCGAAGTTACCAATGACCCTGGAGGCGCTGGTACTTCACATGATTGATAATCTGGACGCCAAAGTACATCAGTTTTCACATGCCATGGCCAGCGAAGCTAATCCTGGAGANAATTGGACACCATTTATTCCTTCTTTAGGAAGAAAACTCTACAAGAAAACCTTACAAGGTTAGCTGAACCCATCGTAAACTGGGAATGATTTCCAGATAGCGAAGGATAAAACCGCTCAATTTGTCATAATACAATGAGGGAACAACCTCGTCCTATGAAATTGGCAAACAATCGACAAAACNAGCCATTTGTCTGGCAAAAATAACAAAGTTATAAAGTGACCTGCGGTCGAAGGTCATGCAAGGGAATCTTTATGGATCCTCACGATTTGGAAGCACTTATTCTGGAGCATATCCGGAAAGAGAATTATCAACCGGTGAAACCCCGCGTGATTTGTAAACAATTGCATCTCTCGCCGGATGACCGCCATAGAGTTCGTCGAGCTGTCAAAAGTCTCATTCGTCAGGGGCAGGCCAGGTTTGGTCCTAAACATCTCGTCATTTCAGCCGATGGCTCACCTACTACCGCCAAAGCACCGAACAAGCTTACTCCCCCATCGGATTTACGAAACACCGTCGAAGGAACATTTTTCAAAGCCGCTGGCGGATTTGGATTCGTACGTCCGGAAGGGACACCTGCCTCAGCGGGTCGGGATGCTGATCTTTTCGTTCCTGCCCATGAAACCCTAGACGCCTGTCGGGGCGATACGGTGCGTGTCAGACTTGGAGCAGGTGGTGGCCGTCGAGGCCGGGAGCAGGGACAACAACGTGCCAGTGTGGTCGAAGTTCTGGAACGAGCCCGTTATCAATTTGTCGGAACNTACCACATACAAAACGAACAAGGTTTTGTCCGCGTCGACGGCTCTCATTTTCAACAACCCGTCCCGGTAGGTGACCCCGGGGCTAAAGGGGCTCAACCGGGTCTTAAGGTTGTTATTGAAATAGTCCGGTTCCCCTCAGCCTACGATGAAGGGGAAGCAGTAATTACCGATGTGCTGGGTGAACGAGGCGAACCTGGTGTCGACACCAAGATGATCATTGCGGAATTTGGCCTGCGAGTCGAATTTCCGGAAGCCGTACTCGAAGACGCGCGACGACAAGCCGAAGCCTTCGACGAAGAAGACTTTACCAACCGTGAAGATCTAACACAAACCACCACGCTTACGATCGATCCATTCGACGCTCGTGATTTTGACGATGCGATTAGTCTCGAACAAACCCAAAACGGACACTGGATTCTGGGGGTACACATCGCAGATGTCGCTCATTTTGTACCACCGGGTTCACTGCTCGATCAGGAAGCTGCCATTCGAGCCACAAGTGTTTACTTGCCCGACATGGTCATCCCTATGTTGCCTGAGATCATCTCCAACAATCTGGCGAGCCTGCAACCCAATAAGAACCGCTATGCCAAAACCATCTTTATTGAATTTACCGCCGAAGGAATTCCGGTAAATAGTGATGTAAAAAGAGCGGTCATTAAAAGTGATCATCGGTTCAACTACAAAGAGGTCGATGACTTTTTGGCCAACCGCTCCAAATGGAAAGAAGAACTAGACGAAAAGGTTTACTATCTCTTAGATCGCATGCACATGCTGGCCATGATGCTTCGCAAACGACGTATGGACAACGGCTCATTGGAAATCGGTCTACCAGAAGTCAAAATCGATCTGGATAAGAGCGGACGGGTAAGTGGAGCTCATCGTGTCAGCAATACCGAAAGTCATCAAATCATTGAGGAGTTCATGCTGGCCGCAAACCAAGCGGTGGCCACCAAGCTCAATGACTGCGAACTCAAATTCCTGCGGCGAATCCACCCTGATCCCTCCCCGCGGAAATTGTCGAAATTAACCCAGTTTGTCAAAGACATGGGAGTCGAGTCGGAGGAAATCACGAATCGGTTTCAAATAAAGGAAATCGTTGCCCAGATCACCGATCAGCCGTATGAACAGCCAATACAGCTAGCAATTTTAAAAAGCATGCAAAAGGCTGTTTACGGGCCGGACGAAGAGCGGCATTATGCTCTCAACTTTGANCATTACGCTCACTTCACTTCCCCAATCCGGCGTTATCCAGATCTNACGATCCACCGACTTTGCAATCATCTTATTGATCAACGAAAACCCGTTCAGGATTTCCCTAAGCTTGTCGATTTAGGAAACCACTGTAGCGATCGCGAAAGAAATGCGGATTCGGCAGAGAAGGAATTGAAGAAGCTAAAGCTGCTAAAATACCTGCACGATCATGCCGACAGCGAATTCGTGGCTATCGTAACGGGAGTGGAGAAATTTGGCATGTTTGTACAAGGAGTTAAAGTACCGTTCGAAGGGCTTCTCTCCGTCGCCGCTCTCAAGGATGACCACTACACCATGGTCACCGGAGCCCACGCATTAGTGGGNCATCGAAGTGGCAATGACTTCCGCTTAGGTGACACGCTAGCCGTCAAAGTAAATCATGTCGACATGGATCAACGTGAAGTGGATCTCATGTTCGTCAAAAAGCTGATCTCTGTAGGTGGCCCTCCATTACGTCGGCCCGATGCCGGTGATCGGGGCCCAAGTGGACATCGGAAACGAAAAGGAAATCCTAAAAAGCGATCTACGCTGCGAGCCATTGCAAACCGCAAAAAAAAGCGAAAGCGAAGANGATAATTGTGGGGGTTGGTTCGGGGTTTTTCTGATATTGGTTATCCTCAAATAGCTTCGGTTCGATACAATATCTACCAACTTACGTCCCCTTCGCNTCCNTTCATAAAATTGGCTCGATTATGACCGATGCCGCATCTCAGCCGGAACCTCCTGCAGAAACTACAACTGCTCTGTTCTCCTGGCATGTTGAACAGGGAGCTCGCATGGTTGATTTTGCCGGCTGGCAGATGCCAATCCAGTACACTTCGATTGTGCGNGAACACGAAACCACGCGAAATAACGTNACTCTATTTGATGTGTCTCATATGGGACGGCTTCGTTTNAACGGAGATGGGGCCGGAATGTTATTAGACCGTCTTTTGACACGGCGTGTTTCTGACATGCAGGTCGGACAAGTACGGTATTCACTGATGTGCAATCATCGTGGCGGTATTTTGGACGACGTGCTTGTTTATCATCTGGAAACTCCTAGTGGTACTCGGTACTTCCTGCTGGTAGTTAACGCTTCAAATCGNGATAAAATCGTCAATTGGATCNCAGCCCAATGGNCGGAGGANGCTGCCGTTGAGCTTTGCGATCGGACATTAGAGACGTCGATGCTCGCCATTCAGGGACCGCATGCCATTGCCACTGTTTCTCCGTTGCTGAGCACTAATGTTTCCGACCTGAAATACTTTGGCGCCAAAGTCACTAATCAAATGAACAAACCCTGTATCGTTAGCCGAACCGGATATACAGGTGANGATGGAGTGGAGTTGATTATCCGGAAAGATCAAACAACTCATATTTTGCAGAACATTTTGGCCTCTGGCCGTCAATTCGGAATCACACCAGCTGGNCTGGGAGCTCGCGACACTTTGCGACTGGAAGCCGCCATGCCACTCTATGGTCATGAGCTGAATGAAGANACTACNCCTTTGGAAGCCGGTCTGNNCTTTGCCGTTTCATGGATAAATAACANNGGGGATGCNCGTGACTTCATTGGTTGCGAAGCATTGACCGANATGAAAAACAACGGTCAGCNACGTCAACGAATCGGCCTTCTGATTGACAGCAAGCGTGTAGGACGAGAAGGTTATGCTGTGCTGGCCGATGGACAGGAAGTTGGTATGATCACCAGCGGAACCTTTTCTCCAACATTACAAAGACCGATTGCAATGGCCTACGTGGCACCTCAGTTCGCTGATCTGGGGCAGCCATTAGAAGTCGACATCCGGGGAACATCAGTTCCGGCCATCGTCTCCAAGTTACCCTTTTATAAAAGAACGTAATAATGACTTCATTCACATCGCCACTTCAAGGATTAGGATCAAAGCTGTGAACACCGAAGAACTACTTTATTGCGACACNCACGAGTGGGTGTTCGTGTCAGAANAAGATGGTCAAAAGATCGCTACCGTGGGAATATCGGCATTCGCTGTCGAACAGCTGACGGATTTAGTTTTCATGGAATTACCATCGGTTGGAACTGCCGTGACTGCCGGCGACGAGTTTGGCGAAGTCGAGTCCGTCAAAGCTGTTAGCCCGCTATACAGTCCGGTGACCGGTCAGGTAACCATGGTCAATGAAGGCCTGCCCGACAATCTGGATATATTGAATACAGACCCATATAACGCCGGCTGGATTATGAAGGTTGCTGTGAGCGAGGATCTTCCCAANAACCTGTTGGATCATGCGGCCTACCAACGTCAATGCGGCGAAGCCAGCTAAACTGCTACCGCCGGCTTTGATTACTCTAACCTTTGTTTTAGGCGAGTCGATAATATGCCTTATACGTACAATACGCCTGCTCAGCAGGAAGAGATGCTGCAAGCTATCGGTGCAGAGTCTGTGGATCAACTCTTCGATCTGATACCCGATTCAATCAAGCTCGACCGCCCTCTCAATATCCCCCCGGCTTTGGGAGAACTCGAGCTGACCTCACACATGCAGGAACTCGCCCGCCGCAACACCGACATTACCGAAAACACTTGTTTTTTAGGAGCAGGNAGCTACGATCACTTTATCCCGGCAGTTGTTGATACGCTGACAGCCCGTGGAGAATTCTATACTTCCTATACTCCTTATCAGCCGGAAGTAAGCCAGGGCAACCTACAAGTCATGTTTGAATACCAAACATTGATTTGTCAGTTAACCGGCATGGATGTTTCCAACGCAAGNCTGTACGACGGAGGCTCCGCTGCTGTTGAAGCGATGTTAATGGCTATTAGCATCACCCGTAGAAACTCAAAAATCATTGTCGTTGAGTCTGTTCATCCTGAGTACCGGCAAATCATTAAAACTTACTTTGCCACGATTGGAACGGAAGTGGTGACCGTCTCGGATACAAGTCAGCTTGNATCTGCTCTCGATGAAACGACGGCTGCAGTACTCGTTCANTCGCCTAATTTCTTTGGGAGNATNGAAGATATCCCGACGNTCGCCGAGCAAGTGCATGAAGNAGGCGCACTATTGGTATGCAGTGTTGACCCAATTAGCTTAGGATTACTTAAACGCCCCGGGGATGCNGGGGTCGATATTGTTGTNGCAGAAGGCCAATCGCTTGGNACTCCCCTGCTCTATGGTGGCCCCTANCTTGGAATCATGGCATGCCGAGAGGAATTTGTCAGGCGACTCCCGGGACGTCTCGCCGGTCANACGGTGGATCAGAACGGNAAACGCTGCTGGGTGCTGACCTTGCAAACCCGTGAACAACATATTCGCCGGGAAAAGGCCACNAGTAATATTTGNACCAATCAAGGGCTATTCGCGTTGCGTGCCGCCATTTACCTTTCTGTCATGGGACCGACGGGAATGCGGGATGTGGCGAATTTATGCCTNCAAAAAGCACACTACGCTCAGCAACAACTTACAAAACTTGATCGATTCGATCCCATTTGTGACCAACCATTCTTTAAAGAGTTCGTNATCCGTGACAAACAGAACGATATCGCAGGCCTATTGGAAAAGGCTGAAGACTTTAATCTGCTTGCCGGAGTCAATCTGGGGAAGTGGTACCCACAGNTGGAAGACTGCCTGCTGGTTGCTGTTACCGAAAAGAGAACAATTCATGANATCGATNAGTTAGTGGAGGTGTTAGGGTCATGAGGAATCAACATTCCACTCAATTGATATTCGAGCTTTCAACAACAGGTCGCAGTGGGGTCGTTCTGCCACAATGCGATGTTCCCACTCAGGATGTGGAACAACTCGTTCCCGCCTCTCTCCTGCAAGACANGTACCCCTCACTTCCNGAAGTTACCGAGCCAGANGTGATTCGCCACTTTACNAATTTGTCGACACTTAACATGAGTGTGGATACGCATTTCTATCCGCTAGGGTCCTGTACGATGAAGTACAATCCCAAGCGAAATGAACGTATTGCNGGATGGGATGGATTTGCACAACTGCATCCTTATCAAAGTGAAAGTTCCCTTCAGGGTATGCTCCAGCTACTTAGTGAACTTCAGCAAATGNTNGGTGAAATCAGTGGCCTGCCGGCGGTGTCGCTGCAACCTGCTGCTGGTGCCCATGGGGAATTAGCAGCTTTAATGGTNGCCTCTGCATTTTTCAAANAACGCGGTGAAAATCGAACCAAGGTATTGGCTCCCGACAGTGCTCATGGGACAAATCCCGCCAGTGCACGTATGGCGGGATTTGATTCTGTCACCATTCGCAGTCAGGCTGATGGCAGAGTCGACCTGGAACACTTAAAAGAAAATCTAGGTGATGAGACCGCTGTTTTCATGATCACCAATCCCAGTACGCTCGGGCTGTTTGACGATCAGGTTCAACTCATTGCCGATCTCGTGCATGAGGTCGGCGGATTAATCTATCTCGATGGTGCAAATATGAATGCTATTCTAGGCGTGACTCGTCCGGGGGATTTTGGAGCTGACATGATGCACTATAATCCACACAAAACTTTTAGCGGACCTCATGGCGGAGGTGGTCCNGGTGCCGGACCAATTTGTGTGACCGAAACATTACGCCCCTATTTACCCAGTCCAACCGTCTCTTTCTGTGACGAGAGTCAGGCTTATTATCTGGACGAAGGTTCGGAAGAGTCGATTGGCCGAGTACGTTCCTTCTTTGGTAATGTTGGCGTCTTAGTACGGGCCTACTGTTACATCAGAACACATGGCCCCGATGGACTAAAACGTGTTTCTGAAACCGCTGTCCTGAATGCTAATTATTTGCTTAGCCGAGTGAAGGAATTTCTGGATATCCCTCATGGTGACCGTTGCATGCATGAATTTGTGGCCAGCGCTGCTCCGCTTAAAGAAGCTACCGGCTTGAAGCAACCAGCTATGGATATTGCCAAGCGACTGCTCGACTACGGCTTCCATCCTCCTACTGTGTATTTTCCCCTCACGGTTCCTGAAGGCCTGATGATGGAGCCTACCGAGACGGAAAGCAAACAAACGCTGGATGCCTTTGCTGACACGCTAAAAACCATTGTTCAGGAAACTGCNGAAATTCTTCATAATGCTCCGCATACTGCAATCATTCACCGACCAGACGAAGTAATGGCTGCTAGACAACCAATAGTAAAATGGACAGAGACTGCCGATTAAACCTTAAGTCGATCTTACTGGTAGAGNATGAACCCACGACNGGCTCATGGAATATGGCCGTCGATGATGCTTTACTGGATTCCGCGTTGCCGGAAGACACTGCCGTCCTTCGTCTCTATCGATGGTCGCCTGCCTGCCTCTCTCTGGGATACTTTCAGTCTTCACAAGACCGTGCGACTCACCAAGATTCCATCGCAGCGGATTGTGTGAGACGAGCAAGCGGTGGCGGAGCNATCCTGCANGANCANGAACTGACTTATAGCTTTATCTTTCCCGCAAGCAACCTATCCAGTACGCAAATTAGTGGAATCTACGATCTATTCCATGACTCCCTGATTAGTGTATTACAGAAACTAGGTATACCTGCGGTTAAGTGCATNGATCCACCAACAGTNGACAGAAACNACCAGCCCTTCCTTTGCTTTTTACGACGATCGTCAGGAGATGTTTTGCTGCACGAAGCAAAAATCATTGGGAGCGCTCAGCGAAGAAACAAAACGCACGTACTTCAACATGGAAGCATTCTCCTGAAACGATCGCCATTTTCCCCNGAACTGCCGGGTATTCTCGAACTTGTTGACGTGGATCTAACATCCCTTTCTTGGGTCAACGATTGGTTAGAAAATCTCACCCATCNACTTCAGTGCCAACTGACGAAACACTCGCTTTCGCNCGATCAATTGAAAGCAGCACATAAAATTGAAACTGACCGATTCCTAAATCCTAATTGGCTTCATAAACGCTAAGGNACCCACCACTTCAGGGGGTTCNTAATTTGACTTGCCCTCATTACTCTGCTACAGTCTTAACAGTCTCTTAATNGATGCAAATTTACTTTTGCTGTTTTTGAGAAAAACGCTGCNTTACCAAATCAGAGCAGACGATTTGGAGTACTACATTGCACTCCACAGCGGATTTGGGNATGNGTTCACCAAGACCAATTCTTATATTTACTTATGGTTGATGTGAAACAATAATTGCAGTGTGCCGCCGGCCGTATCTGCGACAAGATTGAGATTGACAAGCCATATTCCGACTCGGACTTTTATTATTTTTCGGTTAGTCAGTCAATTGGTGAGCGATGAAGGCCAAATTAAAAGTACTCAAGGGCCCAAGTAAGGGTAAAGAAATTTCGATTCCCGTAGCCAAGTTTTTCATTGGCCGTGGTGAAGATTGTCATTTGCGCCCAAAAAGTGATGCGATTAGCCGACATCACTGTGCAATTATCGTTGATGATTCTAAGGTTGCAATTAAAGACTTTGGAAGTAAAAACGGAACCTTCGTTAATAATAAACGGATCGAAAATGTAGCGATCCTGAATAATGGCGACCAACTTGTGGTCGGCCCTCTCTCATTTGAACTCGTTCTCGATCACAGCTTAGGTGGAACGAAGAAACCAAAGGTTCAGGGCGTAGCTGATGTTGCTCAGCGAAGTGCTGGCAAAGCTCAGAATATAGACAGTCAGGATGATGATAGTATCGCGGGCTGGCTTGAGGAGTCATTATTTGAAAATTCGGATATGGATACTTCCGACACGGTGACTCGCCAATTTGTATTGGAGGATACCGGGAGATTCAATAAGCCAGAAGAATCAGAAGCGGATGAGGATTCTAAAGAAGCTGACAATATAGAAAACTCAGACCCATCCAAGAAAAGTAAGGCCCAGAAGCTTCCTGAACAAATCGTGGTGAAGGATGAGTCCGAAGATTCCACGACAGCTGCCTCTGATATGCTGCGTCGATACTTCAATCGTTAATCGGCGAAATCTCTTTGCTAAGTATCGATGGACGCATTCTAATTTGTCTAGACGTTTAGGGATTTTTGCGCTCAAACTGACGCTACAACCGGAAATATCCCGTAAACAGTAATCTTTCCTCAAAACGTAAACTTTGACAGAACCACCCATCTTTCCTAACCGGTATAGCTTTTCTTGCTTATCTCTCCTACCTAATCGGAAAACATGTGGAATCATTTGAGTACCCGCCAGTTAACAGGCTTAGGGCTGACGGGGCATAAGCGAATCCTATCAAAGAATCATTCGGGAGAGAATCAAATGAGTTATGTAGAGACAAATGAATCGTTGGGCGATAGTGGAACAGCATTGATAGAAGAGACTACGTCGGAGAGAGGGCGTCGACGTAAAATCGATCCAACAACTTGCGAACGAGACTATTCCAATGACGAGCGGGAATTCATGCAAGCTTTGGAAGAGTACAAACGCCAAAACGGTCGCAACTTCCCAACCTGCAGCGAAATCCTGGAAGTCATCCGAGGACTGGGGTACATCAGATAGAGCAAACTACTTTATGTTGGAAGCGCTGGACTGGATAAAGAGTGCAACTCAGCCATTACCTCTTATTCCTTCTAAAGAATCAATCAACGGTCGAGGCTAGAGAATTAGCTTCGGCCGTTTTTCGTCTTCCGGTGAATTGAATCAAGCCTACTGCCTTTCATATGACCTTCGAACTAAAACCGGAATCGCCTGAGTTCGCATCACATCAGGTGGAAAATAAGATCGACGAAACGGAGCAAATGATCTTGTTTGAGCCTACTAAAGTCGGTAATCTTCCACTCCACTTACATTCGTGGAGGTAGTTCCAACACCTTCTCCGGAACGGAAAACGGATAGGCTTGAAGAGGTTGTCCAAATGGATTACTACGATACATATAGCTCAAACGCGAAGAATGCCTTAACTATGATCGTTCAAAGATCCTATCTTTGGGCGACGATGCTGGCAGCACTGTGCCTATCCGGTTGTGGCATCACCGCCAATGGATGGAATTCTGAGGGTGTGCAACTATATGAAGCGGGACACTTCCCCGAAGCGATTGAACGCTTTCAATATGCGTTAGGCACCGAGGAAAACAATGCCGATGCTTATTACAATCTGGCAGTCAGCTACCATCAAATGGGGCTAAAAAGTAAAGATCAGGGATTTCTAAAAGAGTCCGAGGCTCTCTATAATCGCTGCCTTGATTTTGATGAAAATCATACGGACTCTCACCGAGGGCTGGCAGTATTGCTTGCCCAAACCGACCGTAAAGACCGAGCCATTTCACTATTAAACAATTGGACGCAAGACAAACCACATTTATCTGCTCCAAGAGTTGAACTTGCCAGACTTCATCAGGAACTAGGAGATACACAGGCGGCTCGTCTTCATTTAGAGAAAGCCTGCACCATCGATAAAAACGATGCCCGAGCTTGGAAAGCACTTGCCGCTCTGAATGAGTCCGAAGGGCGAACAGAAGTGGCATTGGCTCAATACCAACGCTCTTATTTACTCGACAATCAACAATCTCAACTCCCCACTCGAATTGCCTCTCTTAACCAACAAATTCGTACGGGTGTTCCTTCTCCAAACGCTAATTCTGACACACGAGTTGCGGATGACAATCTCTCTCGCGGCCGATATTAAACCACTCGTTT
>PAJC01000119.1 GCA_002705165.1 Planctomycetaceae bacterium
ACAGATATCCTTCAAGATCGGGAGGATGTCTGGATTGAACTTCGCTTGGCTAGTCGGCACGACGGTGGGCTTGGTTTCCTCCGCCGCGCCAAGTGCTTGGCTAAAGAGTCCTACCAGTGCCAAAAAAGTGATTTTGTGCAATTTCGAAAACATTAAGCCGGCGAAAACTAGCCCAGAAAGAACGCCACCGCACGCCCGGATATTCAAAATCCTGAGCCTAGAATCAGTCTGTTTATCCCCTTAAATCAGCGTGGCAGCGTTTCCGGGAGGTCGGCGATGACGTAGGCCATCACGGCCATCGCGGCCACGCAGCGGTTAAACTCCGCCGGATCTAGCTTGTCGATCGTGTCTGCGTCTGTGTGGTGGTACCAAAAGTATTTCTCGCGATCGACCTCGAGATGCATGACTGGCACGCCACCACGCACGAGCTTGAGCACATCCGCCCCGCGGCAGCCCTTGGCAATCTTGCCCGCGCTGATGGGGTCGAGCAGTTTGCCAACGCTCTGGATAATTTCCATACCGCGTCCGCTGCCCAAAAAACCGAAGCCGGTAGGCTGGAACACACCGGCATCTGACTCGATCGCCAGCGTATGCTTGGCTAGGGTCGCCTCATGCCGCTTGGCATACTGTATGGCCCCACGTATGCCATTCTCCTCATTCGTCCACAGTACCACACGCACGGTGCGCCTTGGCTGCAGGCCAAGCCGAAGCATCAATCGCGCAGCCTCCCACGCGGCAAGACAGCCGCCACCGTCGTCCATCGCCCCCTGGCCAACATCCCATGAATCGATGTGGCCGCTGACGATGACGATCTCCTCCGGTTTCTCCGTTCCGGGGATCTCCGCAACGACGTTCCGTGAAATGCCATCGGCCAGCGTGCGTGCCCCCATCTTGAGCCTCACGCGGAGCGGCTCGCCGCGGGCCTGTATTCGCGAAAGCATGTTGGCGTCCTCCAGCGAGAGAGCGGCATGCGGGATTTTCTTTACGCCATCGGCATACGACATTCCCCCGGTATGAGGCGTCTGCATCGAAAACGGCCCAACCGACCTAATCAGACTCGCCACTGCCCCGGCCCTCGCCGCATGAATTGCCCCCTGCGTGCGGACGATCACCGTCTCTCGATACTCAGTGAAAGGTACGTTGAAGAGTACTATTTTCCCTTTGACCTCAGAGGCGCGATTCTTGAGATCGTCAAACCCGGAGACCACCAACACGTCCGCCATAATGCCTTCAGGTGGCGTGCCGATGCTGCCGCCCAAACCGAGCATTGGCATCTCGCGGCGGCGAGGTAGAAGCAACTCAATCGACTCGCTACCTCGAACCCAGCGAGGGACGGTAACTTCCTCTCCCCGAACGTTTAGGAAGCCGTCTTTTTTCATCTCAGCGAGACACCAGTCGATAGCTGCCTCAAGATTTTTCGAGCCAGTAAAGCGCGGACCAAAGGTGTCACACATCGTGGCCAAGCGCGAAAACCCAAACAAGCTGTTCGTCGCCGCCTGCGTCAAACGTTGTGCTTCCGGCTGATAATCCGCCGGTACACTCCCCGCCGCAAACCCCCTCGCCACCCAAAATCCAAGCAGAATAAAAAGGACTGTTCGTTTCACGTTCATGTAAGACAATTATTTCCTAGGGCGAACGGGTTGGAGCCAGGCGCGCTCGTGTTCCCCGATGGCGTAGGGATTGGCTTTCTTTCTAGACGACCTTATTTCAGCGCGGACGTATAGCTCGTCCCCGTTGAAAGTGTAGCTTGGCTCGAGCGACTGCGATTGGCCAAGGATCTCGCCGATCCCGGCCTCGCTTGGCTTAAGCGCGTTGCGCTTTGACAAGTCGGTGCTGCTCTTGAAGTTCTTTCGCGTGCCAATGAACTGAGTGGTGTATGTCACGCCTTTTTCAGGCTGGATGCGAAAACTGTAAGTGCGACTGGCCAGGTGGATGTCATCTACGGCCACGCCGCTCGAGGCGTAAAAATCACCACGCTCCATCGCCGCAATGATCGACTCCGGCGTAAGCGCCTTTGCGCGGACCATCACCCAGCCCCGACCGGTGTTGCTCTGTCCGACGGCGAGATCGTGGTAGTTGTGTGCGTCGTCGGTTCCCAATCCGAACATCAACGGCAATTTGTGCACGCCAATACGGTATGCGTTAATCACATCCCAAATCTGCCCGGTGCTGAGGTGCTTGCTGTCGCCATAGTTCCGTACCGCCGGGTGGCCGTTGTACACCTCAAAAAACTGTTCTCCTCGCAACTGGATCATGTCNGCCGGCTGAATCGCCCAGCCNAAATTAGGGTGGTTGATATGCGGGAACATCGGCTGNCCGGTGGCCTTGCGCTGCGCAAGCACAGCGTCGATATTTTTCTGCATGGTCGCCGCCACACCGGCTCCGCCCTGAGGCGGGATTTGTTTCTTGATGTTGGTAACGTTGATGTGAATCGGCCGGCCCTGGAACTGGTCGGAAAGTTCCTCGCTCTGTATCAGCAAAAAGCTCCCTGGCACGGACATCTTCGGGCGATACTCGGCGTAAGTCTTGAGCCGGACCTGCGGGACACCATTGACAACTTTGTGCTCAACCCAGTCATCGCCGAAACGTTTCATATATTTGTCAAATGCACGTTGGCCGCCGGCGTTTTTCTCACGGTGAATCCAGCGCTGGCCCTCGGCTAAAACGTTATGGTCGGAGATGCCGAGAAAGTGGTAGCCGTTGCTGCGGTACCAGTCGGCGATCATCTCGGGATAGTCGTCGCCATCGCTCCAGAGAGAGTGAGTGTGGAGGTTGCCCTTCCACCAGCGGGCGTCTTCGGCGGAGAGGGTTGAGGAGACCAGCGTAAAGGCTATCGTGAGAAGAATCTTAGTTTTCATACGTTGAAGTGGTGGAAAGTAAAGTTTTCAGTTTTCAGTTTCAAGTCGTGACGCGGATTTTCAGGATTCACAGTATTAATTTTTTGAATCCTGATGCCCTACGCTCATCTCAGTCCCATCTTTCCTCTCATTCTTTCCCTCCAGCTGCTCACTGTTCCTCGTCCAAGCGTTACTGCCTGGAATTGAAGACACTGGCGAGGATGGACTCCTTGATTTTCCACAGAAGCGACATGGTCATGGATACAGGAATCAGCACGAATGCCATGAACAGCCAAGGTCGCAAATTGGCCGCTAGGGCCACGACTCGAAAGAGGATTTCCGGCAAATCTTCCATAAAAGAAAACAGGTAAATAACGCCAAAGCCGATCGGCGTCATGGCCAACAACACACGGTTCATACGGGAGAAAAACCGGGCTTCAACCCGAAGCGTCTCATCCGGCATCATGGCAGCGAGGCGAGCCAGCATTTTGTTTAGTGACATCAAATAAAATACGAATCCCAACGCCAGCAGCCAAACAACGTAGGCGAAGTATAGCTCGTCCGGCACGCGGTGATGCCAGTGTAAAAACGGCGACAGGCCAAGGCTGAACAGGCCAATGATTTTCGCCTGGCCGAGTGCCGCTTGCCAGACGCGTTCCTGCGGCTGGAAACTGCCCAGCAGCCACAGCCCGTACCACAGCATGCCGAATGCCACCGGAGCCATAAGCATGCCCATCGGCCAGGCAGCATCGGTCCAGTTTGAGATGGTGGCCATAACACTGATGACCATCGCGATCGGCAGCCCCCAGAATAAAATCGACGTGCCGCGCACCACTCGGGCCAGCGCCGGCAGCAGGTCCTTTTGCGTGTCAGGTTTGTCCGTTATCACAAGCTCAGGTAGGTCTGGTCGCGCAAGCATTTGATGTAGTCAGCGAGTAGCCGCACGCCCTAGGACGGCTTGAGTTGCTCTTGCCATCCCGAAAGGGAGGCGCACTATACGATCGCCCGAACCGATTTCAACCATGAAGAAAAAGCGGCGGGCTCATTTGTCCCGGGCTACGAACGTCGTCACCACCGGACGGTGATCAGAGCCGTGGCCCCAGTTCGCTACGACTGGAATCCACGAGTTGGTACGATCCAATTCCCTCTCCATGCCTGGGCTGAGCAGGATGTAATCAATCCTGCTATATAAATCCTCCACACCGTAAAAATGCGTCCACGACACATTNCGCGGAAACCATTTTGCATTGATCCGGTTCGAACCNCCNTCACCNTTTTTTTCGCNGGGACGCGCATCCACCAGCTTCGATTTTCCGCGNCCGACGAGCGCCTTGAGCGGCTTTGAATTATAGTAGTCGTTGAAGTCGCCGAGCACGGCTAAGTTCACTTCTGGATTGGCCTTGAGCCNGGCATCAATGATGCGCCGCAGCCGCAACGCCTCCTGCAAACGCATCTCCGCCTCGTCCGCNACCGACACTTTCCGCTTGGATTTCAGGTGCGCGGTGATCAGCGAAAACGAGTAGTCTCCCAGCGCAATCTCCACCTCCGCAAACCCGCGGCTCACGTGCAGCCGCCGACCGTTGAGCAGGAAGCTTTCGTTGTCATGCCGCGTGATTTTCTTGAACGGGAAACGGCTCAGGTACGCGACGTGAATCGCCGGGTCGAACGCTAACAGATGCTCCACGTGCGGCAGGTCAAGTCCCTTGGCCTTGAGCGCGGCCTGCAGTTTGATCAGCGCCGTTTTTTTGCCCATCTCCTGCAGCGCGATTACGTCCGGCTTGGCCGCGAGGATACTCTCGACAATCTTAGCCTGCGCGAACGGCTTCTTAAGTGGCCGATTCTGGATCGGCTCTAAGATGAAATTCTCCACGTTGTACGTCGCCACGCGAAAGGTCTGCTGCGCCAGGCCAAGTGGCCCCGACAAAATGACAACAGCGNCGGCGATGAAAAACTTTTGCAANCTCACNATAAGTTACTTGGCATGAATGGTGAAAAACTGCGCCGCTCGGTCGGCCTTAGTGCTGAAGGAGCCCATGCTGTCATCGAACTTTAATTTATTCCCCGCCGGCGTGTACGGCCCAGCCACCGAATTGCTTGTCCGTACCGTGTAGTTTGCCGTAGGACTCGCTCTCCATCTCAAGTGGATCTCGCCATCGGCCAGATTGACGGTAATTTTGATCTCAGGAATCTCCACTGTCGGATCCTCCGTGAACGGAGCGCCACTTGGCCAAGCGCCAGCCGAGACGGACGCATCAGCTACTGTGCTGTGATCTGTAAACGCCCCGTTTAGGCCGGANTCCCGCGTCATCGAGCCTTTGCTAGACGTTTTGCTAAAATTAATCCGGTCGATCACGTGCTCGTCAGCATTTCGTAACGTGATTGTATCGCCGCTGTTGTTGAGGCCCAGTCCACTCGTGCCCTCTGTCGCCGGCAAAACGAGTATTCCATCATCCAGCACCGGCTCCGAGCCGGACAACCGACCGCCNTACACGATCACCGCGCCGCGCTTGGCCAGAACATCGCCCTCATAAAAGTTGCTCCTCAGCGCTACGGCGTCGGAGAGGCTCCAGCCGGCCATGTCCACATCCGCTTGGCCAAGGTTTGCGATCTCGATGAACTCATCCTCGACGCTGAGGAAGTTCGATTCGCTCGGCGTCTCACGGTGCAGCGGGTTGTAATGGCCAGCCGNCGTATTGCCGGTCGGGTTGGCCAAAAACTCGGTGATTGCCACGTGCTGCTCTGCCTCGCTTGGCACATAAACATCCCAAGCCAACGTNTGCACGCCTTCACTGTTCTCTGCCTCAAGTGAAACNTCGAACGATTCCCCGAAATCTTCCTTATCGGCGGTCANCACTAACCTAGCTGTGACTTCGCTGGCGGGATTCNCCGAGAGCACCCAGTCGCCAGTCTGGGTCACCGTGATCTCGCTGCCGGAGGGCGATTTCACCACGGCCTCAATTATCGCCGTCTCGCCATACAGCAGAAAATGATCCGTGCGCGAGCTCTCGAGCGGTCGCCCGGGGCGAATCAAGTTCTCGTACTTCAGCGTGAACTCGATCGTCGGCAGCTTCGGNCCAGAGATGTCCTCAATACGCCTCGGCATCAACTGGTAGCCGCCCTCCCGCGGCTGATCGCGCATGTACTGCGAGAGCACGCCGGTGACGGTGACGGCCGNNCCAGGGAACGGNTGGCCGATGATCGNCTTGATGCGCGAGTCGATGCGCATTGTGAACGTCATCCCGTTGGCGTCGGTCAGTGTGTAGTTGGCTCCGCTGGAAAATTTCGAGTCGCCTCCCGTATCAACCTCCACCTCGGTGGCGACCACGAGCGAGCCCTCGAGCGCCTCCATCGCGGCGGAGTCATCCCACTTCATGAAATCGAGCTTGGTCGGCTCAGGCAAAGCATTGTCACTGCTCACAACCTTTACCAAATGCATGGCATTACCGGCATCTGGCACGAACTGAAGAAGGCCGTTATAATGGCCCAGCGGCCCGGAGACACGCACCTTGTCTCCNGCTTTTGGATGGCTCGANTTGCCGCTACGGAAGTAGACCGCGATNCCAGCCGTGTCGTCTTGAAAATAAAACATCGAGTGGCTGCCTCCCGTCATATTCGTGTGGGTTGTGACGATGCCCTCGGCGGTGAAAATTGTCTCGATGTCGGANGGCTCGCGGTTGTCATCCACCAACGAGCGCAGATGCTTGATGGTGACCGCATCGCCGCCGGATGAATCCTGCACCTCAAGCGTGGCCGTGTCGCTCGCCGCTGCACCATCGATGTTGCTGACAGTCACCACATAGTCGCCGGCATCGTCCGCTGACACGTCGCCCAGCTCGAAAGCACTCGCGGTCGCGCCGTCTATGTTAGCGCCGTCCTTACTCCACTGATACGCTAGCGGTTCCAGGCCGCTAGCCATGACGGAAAACGAGATCGTCTTGCCGGCGAGCACGGTCTGCGACACCGGATGCGAGAGGATAGCAAGGTCATTGCCGCCGGTGCTGTCCGTCACGTCGGCGAGGTTCGTCCCAACTTTCAGGTTGTCGATCAACATTACGCCGATGTTTTTGGCCTGCCGGAATGCAAAGCCCGTCACGTCCACAGCGGAGCCATTATCGGTGGTGGTGACGCCCCCGGCCAAATCGTCGTCCGGGTCGATCCATAGCGTCGTGCTGGCATCTACGAGGCTCATCGCGATAACCACCTTGTATACAGTATCGAGGTAAAGATCGTTCACCACCAGAGCCGTGGATTGCTTGCCCTTCGAGCTGACGCCGATCCGGAACATGCCCCCTTCCGCGCCAGTGGTTTGGGCAATGATCCGCGCCCGATAGCCAAAGCCGTCGTCCGCGAAATGCCCAAAATAGCTCCCGCCACCTATGGGCAGCTCCGTAAACTCCACATCGAACGACGCATACATCGTGCCGCCGCTGGATTTCTCATAAGGCCCGCCAGCAAGCTTCGCGTGAAAGTCTTCCGAGCCGGACTGTGTCAAGATGAGCTGCCCCTCATAAACCTCTGCCTGTGCGCTTGAGCCGCTGTGGTTTTTCCAAGTGTCCGCCGCCTGTTCGACAATCGGGCCGTCGTCGTAGGTGAAAGATTCCTCGAGCACCACCTCAGCCGTCGCCGTCATAAGGCCAATTACTGCCGGCAAAAGTATAAGTCCTTTTTTCATGGTACGATTTGGATTAAATCATTTTCGGAAAGGCGCATTCCAGATCACGTCAGAGTTCGGTCCCTCGAATGTGCCCGCGCCGTTGGTGACCGAGTGCCGCGAAAAATAGGCCGCATGCCCGTCAATAAACGACAGCACACCGCCCTGCCCCTTATGTCGCTCTGGGAATGCCCGCCACCGCGCCGCCGGGTTTACCGAGTAGTACGGATTCCCCAGTCCCTCCGACGAACTGAAATACATGTCCATCGTGCCTACAGTCGCAGAGGGATTGGGCAGATCGGTCGCCTTGGGCATTTTTGGATACGGCATGTAGGAGTTCACCGTCCCGCGCTTGAGGTCGATGTTCATCGCGTAGCTGAAAAACCCATGCCGCCCGCCTCCCTTCAACTGCTTCAATTCCTCCGTCGTCATCCCAGCGTTCGGGCAGTGCCAAATCTTCCCCTGCTTGCCGGGGAACGGTAGATTTTTGACGTTGTCCTGATACACCACGGTCGGCCGTTTCCAATACTGTTCGAGCGTTTTCTCGCCCATGAACGGCGGCAACAGGTTAAACCAAGCGCTGGGATCCTTCGGCGCACCGGTCGGCGGCGGGGAGCCGGGATAACGCCCGTTGGCACCCATCCCGTCACGGGGCAACGAGTCCTCGTTATCCACAAGATACAACTGCATACCCAACCCCCACTGTCGCTGGTTCGATAGGCAATTGGTCAAGCGGGCCTGATCCTTCGCCTTGGCCAGGGCCGGCAACAGCAAAGCCGCTAAAATTGCAATAATGGCAATNACTACCAGCAACTCGATCAGCGTAAACGCCGCCCNCCACCGATTCTCAGAAAAAANACATTTTGTTTTATAGAATAAAGAGCCCATGCAAGCCAACCCACGTGCAAAGAAGGAAGCTACAACCCCCCCTCAGCAACACAAGAAAAGTCGAGCGTTCGAGCTATTCCGAGAATCGCTTGGCAAACTCTAGAGGTCCCTGTCCCCAGTGCCCCGAAACGCTTCGTCCTCGTCATCCAAAAAGATCACATAGAGACGCAGATTTTAAGGATCGGAGAGGATTATTTATGGGCAAAGATAAATTGTTGTTCATTAATGTCCTTACCGCTCTCCCAGGCTATAGGGTTTTGCAGAAGTCCTCCAGGCGGGCCATGCCGGTTTGGATGTTCTCCATGCTGGTGGCGTAGCTGATGCGGAAGTTGTTGTCCGCGCCGAAGGCGATGCCAGGGACGGCCGCTACCTTGGCCTGCTCGAGCAGGCGCTCACAAAACTCGGCGGACTTCAGGCCGGTCCCGGACATATTCGGAAACAGGTAAAATGCGCCCTTGCTGTTGATGCAGCTGATGCCGGACATGTTGTTTAGTCGTCCGGCGGCGTAGCGGCGGCGTTCGTCGAACTTTGCCAGCCAGTCATCGAGGTGATCCTGCGGGCCGTTGAGCGCGGCGACGGCTCCCTTTTGGGCAAACGAAGTCGCGTTGCTGGTGCTGTGGCTTTGCACCGCATTTATGGCCTGTGCAATCGGCTTGGGTGCGGCGAGGAATCCGATTCGCCAGCCGGTCATCGAGTAGGCCTTGGCTAAGCCGTGCACGATAATGGTATGAGCCAGATGTTCGTCGGAGAAACCGGTGACGCTGGTGAACTTGGCTCCATCGTAAACCAGCTTTTCGTAAATGTCGTCGCTCATGATGAGCACGCCTTTCTCGACACAAACGTCGCCAAGCGCCTTAATTTCATCCCCCGAGTACACGGAGCCAGTGGGGTTGCTCGGCGAGTTGAGGATGAATAGCTTGGTCCTCGGCGTGATGGCTGCACGCAACTGCTCAGGCGTAACTTTGAATTCGGTTTCGTCGGTGGTGTCGAGAATCACCGGCTTAGCCCCGGCGAGCTTGGCCATCTCAGGGTAGCTAAGCCAATATGGCGCGGGGATGATCACTTCGTCGCCGGCCTCGCAAGTGGCGTAGATGACGTTGAAGCAGGAGTGTTTGCCGCCGCAGTTGACGATCACTTGGCTTGGCTCGTACTTGACGCCGTAGTCGCGCTGGAACTTGTCGGCGACAGCTTCGCGTAATTCCGGAATGCCGCTACTTGCCGTGTACTTGGTGAAGCCGTCGACCAACGCCTGCGCCGCTGCATCCTTAATGTGCTGCGGCGTGTCAAAATCCGGCTCTCCTGCACCAAAGCCGATGACATCCTCCCCCTTCGCACGTAATTCTTTAGCCTTGGCCGAAATGGCTAGTGTCATTGAAGGAGCAAGCGATGCCGCACGACTAGAAAGCGAATAGTCCATTCGGTTCTTTAGTTGTCTTAATGAAAAGCCAAAGCCGGATTAACTGCCCACCTGCGCGCGCGCTTCCTCAGCCAATGGTGTGCTTAAATATCGTTCCCCCGTTGAGCAAGCAATAGTGACAATCATTTTTCCTGAATTTTCAGGTCGACGTGCTACCTCTAGAGCGGCGTGAACATTTGCGCCGCTGGAGATGCCACAGAGGATGCCTTCCTCCTTGGCCAAGCGGCGGGCCATCACAAATGAGTCGTCATTGCCAACCCGAATGCACTCGGTGATTTGATCACTGCCATCCTCGCTTTTAAGATGAAGATTACCCGGAATAAAGCCGGCTCCAGTGCCTTGAATCTTATGTGGCCCGGGCGTCAACTCATCGCCGGCAAGCGTCTGCGAGATCACCGGTGAGTCGGCCGGCTCCATCGCAATCGCCTGAAACGACGGCTTACGCGGTTTGATAACTTCACAGCAGCCGGAGAGTGTGCCGCCTGTACCAACCCCAGCCACAACGATATCAACTCCCCCATCGGTGTCGTTCCAGATCTCCTCGGCGGTTGTTTGGCGGTGAATTGCAGGGTTGGCTGGGTTCTCAAACTGTTGTGGTATCCAAGAGTTCGGCGTCTCAGCAGCCAGCTCGTTGGCTCGCTCGATAGCTCCCTTCATCCCCTTTGGCCCTTCGGTAAGGACGAGTTCGGCGCCGAGCATCGCAAGCAAAGTACGGCGCTCGAGCGACATGGTCTCCGGCATGGTAAGGATCAGTCGGTAGCCTTTGGCCGCCGCGACGAACGCCAGCGCAATGCCGGTGTTGCCGCTCGTCGGCTCGATGATGACAGTGTCCTTTGTTAGCGTGCCGCTCTTTTCGGCATCCTCGATCATCGCCGCACCAATGCGATCCTTCACGCTAGAGAGCGGGTTAAAGAATTCGCATTTGAGCAGCACGGTGGCGTCGATGCCCTCGGTCACCTTGTTGAGCCGCACCAACGGAGTACGGCCAACAGTCTCCACAATATCATTAAATATATTACCCATTTTTATAAAAAATAGTCGGCGTATGACCTCTCTGGCCTTGGCCGTGTGGGGAGATTATTTCTTGGCGGTACTCTGCTTGCGCTTGAGGTAGGCCTTGCGACGCTTGCGTTTGATTACTTTGTTGTGTTGTTTGCCCATGATGTATAATGGTTCCCTCTCCGGAGAGCGGCCGGGAAACATGATGGTTAGTATGAGAATTATCAATCACTATTTAATAGCAATTACCCTATGCGCTGCGCTTGGCTTGGGCTGCAAATCCATGGGAGAAAAGAAACCCGGGGAGAATTACAGTCTCATTATGCTCTATCTGGAGCAAAACAACGATGGCACAAAGTATTCGCGAGAAATGGCTGTTTACCGTGCAGATCCGATCATTTTTTACGTCAACAGCGAACCATTTCTGAGCACAGCTGACCTCGAGAAAGCCACGCTGATGGAAGCTATCGGCGGCTTTGCAATCCAACTTCAGTTCAACCGGCATGGCACCGCCGTTCTCGAAAGTTTTACCACTTCAAACAAAGGTAAGCGGATGGCGATCTTCTGCCAGTTCACTGAACCTCGTGTTCTTGCCGCACCGATGATCACCCGAGGGAATGCCACCGGTATCATTCGGTTCACCCCAGACTGCTCCCGCAAGGAAGCCGAACGCATACTCGCGGGCCTCAACACAGCGATTAAAGAAATTAAAGGTAAGAGTAAATGAAAGTCTGTCGGCAGGTATTGATGGCAATTGCGCTTGGCCAGGCCGCTGCTGCGCTTGCCCAGCCTTTCCATTTACCGACCCCCAACCAAGCGATCTTTGTTCCTGGAACGGAAGCCGACTACTTCACCCCAACAATTGGCCGCACTTGGCCAAGCGGCACCTTCGGCTGCGTCCGCTCTGAGGGCTGGCAAATGCACGAGGGCATTGACATCAAATGCACTCAACGCGATGCTAATGGTGAGCCTATTGATCCTGTTAGTGCCGCCGCCGATGGCACCATCACTTACATCAACACAAAGGCTGGGCTCTCCAACTACGGCAACTACATCGTCATGCAGCACCAAGTTGAC
>PAJC01000120.1 GCA_002705165.1 Planctomycetaceae bacterium
GTCACCGAAGGAACCTCCTTCTACAAACCCTTCGTACGTCTGGGCGGCGGTCGCGGCGTTGCAAGCCCTGGTGCTCGGGCTCGTTGTATTAAGGGACCACCGCCGGCTAAGGACGCCCGAACAGCCGAGGCCGAGGGAGGTGTCTCCAACTCGATGGGATTATCAAGCGGCTGAAGGCCCGAGTTCCGAAACGTGTCATTTACCCGATTTTGTTCGGAGCGACGTGCTGGAAGTCTAATAATCTCAGTTTCCGTAGGAGCCACGGGCTCTTCGTAAGAAATCTGACGTCCTTCAGGATTATTGGCGATGTTTTCGATAGGCCCACGAGCTCTGGGTGACCAGGACTCGCCAGCTTCATTCCGAGTAGTTTGTCCGGAAGGATACGAAACATTACTGCGGTCCTGATTGGAATAATACTTACCGCCCGCCCCAATGGCACCGGTATGAGGTGCTGGCACACGTGTAACCGCCGTATTGCTTTGACATCCTAAACAGAATACCAAGAAGCCTATGAGAAGAACTGTATTACTTGCCCGACGCATATCTAATCCAATCCGTAGTCGTATAATAAGGAGCTTGGGAACTTGCATTGATCCATCCCTGTGGAATAGCCGATCCGACGAAGTCCCGAAGCCGTAATTTACCCATTCCACCAGTTTTCACCAATATCAATTTCACCGTCGTGCATCCCTCAAAAATAACTCGTGAACTCAAAGCCAAGGCCAACGAACTGGGCTTTCAACTCACGGGCGCATGCCCTGCCGTTAAGCCCACCGGGCTCCACCGCTTTTTCGACTGGCTAGACCAAGGATACGCAGGAACGATGCACTATCTTCCAGAACGTCGCAACGCATATTCCCACCCCAAGCACGTGCTGGAAAACACCCGTTCATTACTTGTTCTGGGTATGCATTACGGAACAGGAACTCCTCAGAATATTCAACCTGGTGAAGGAAAAATTGCTAGCTACGCTTGGGGAACAACAGACTACCATGACCTGATTCATCAGCGTCTCAAACAACTCCGGCAATTTCACCAGCAATTACTTCCTGAGCAACAGTGCAGGGGAGTCGTGGACACCGCTCCGATTCTAGAAAAAGACTTTGCTCAAAAGGCTGGTGTCGGCTGGATTGGTAAAAATACGCTGTTAATTAATCGAACCCAGGGAAGCTATTTCTTTCTGGCTGTCCTCTTAACGACGGCAGAACTTGAATACGACGCAGCCATTGAGCGCGAGCACTGTGGAGGATGTACTGCGTGTCTAGACGCCTGTCCAACGGATGCCTTTCCGCGCCCATTTGTGCTCGATGCGCGACGGTGTATCAGTTATCTAACCATCGAACACAGAGATTGTATTGACGACGACTTAAAACAGGGGCTTCAAGACTGGTCATTTGGTTGCGATATTTGCCAGGACGTTTGTCCCTGGAACCACCGCGGTTCCCTTTCCGAGGAACCGGCGTTCGTAGCAATTGATCAGCATAATCGCCTCAACCTATCTTCACTTTTCGAAATGGACGAAGAACAATTCCGACAAACATTTCGCAAAACTCCAATGTGGAGAGCCAAACGGGACGGATTGATGCGAAACGCTGCCATCGTCTTAGGCAACCAACGTTCTATTCAACATTTAGATCTCCTAAAACGAGCCGCTAATGATACTAAGTCTACGATGGTTCGAGATGCCTGCATTTGGGCTATTGAGCAAATCGAATCTAGGTAAAATTGAAATCTCAAGGAGAATGGCCCTGTGGTTCAGCTTAAATCGCTAAAATTCGACAATCTTGAGATCGGCTTCCCTGTCGTCCAGGCTGCGCTGTCGGGATATAGCGACTGGCCCATGCGGCTCATGGCAAGACGAAACGGAGCATCTTACGGTGTTTGCGAAGTCATGCTCGACCAGTTTCTGGTAAACATGAAGTCCAATCGGAAAAAGAACAAACACTTCCTGCATATTAGTGATGAGGAACGACCTGTCGGCGGACAATTGATGGGCGCCGAGCCTGAACAGTTCTCAGCGGGAGCAGTCAAACTCGTCGAGGCAGGCTATGACGTGATAGACATTAACTTCGGGTGCCCGGTCAAGAAAGTACTGGGACGGTGCCGTGGCGGCTATCACCTTAGTCAACCTGATGTCGCCCTGGATATCATTCAACGGACCCGACGTGTTGTACCTGCCCATATCCCCGTCACCATCAAAATGCGGCGTGGAATCGATGATACGGAGGAAAGCCGTGACAAGTTCTTTCGTATATTACAGGGAGCTTTTGATATCGGTTTAGCCGCTGCTACTGTCNATGGGAGAACGGNGGAGNAGCGTTACATTGGNCCCAGNCGNTGGNCTTTCCTGACTGAACTTAAGCAACGCTTTCCGGATCGAGTCATTCTTGGAAGTGGAGATCTGTTTGAAGCAGCCGACTGCCTAAACATGATTGAAGAAACAGGTGTTGATGGAGTCACCGTCGCTCGGGGCAGCATCGGCAATCCATGGATCTTCTCTCAAACCCGNGCNCTCGCTGACACGGGCGCATTGCCACCGCCCCCCACGGTCTTTGAACAACGAGCTCTTATCTCCGAACACTTCAATCTGGCAGAACAATTGTACGGCGAGAAACGATGTTCGATCGTCATGCGGAAATTCTGTATTAAATACTCGGCGCTACACCCGGAGTTCCATGAAGTACGGGAAGGCTTCAAGAAGATCATGTGCCGNGATGACTGGGANGCGATTNTAAACCAGTGGTACGGAGAAGACCGCCCNGGNAATTACCTCCCCCGTGACATTCACAAGTAAACTCTNCCGGACTTTGCCACGTATAGANAAGAANGGGCNTTACAGCCGTTTCATCGTTCCTGTTATAAGGAATAGTTGGGATATTCTATGCCCAACCTGCAACCGCACATCGAGGCAGACAATTCTTCACTTCGCCTCGTTTAATTCAGGGGTAGAATTACCAAAACAGTTCATTTCATTGGTTAATCAGTGTGTTTTATGTCATCTTCGGTATTAGTCACAGGCGGAGCCGGATTCATTGGTAGCTCACTAGTGCGCGAACTGGTCAAGTCAACTGACTACCCGATCGTCATACTCGACAAACTCACGTATGCCGGCAATCTGGACTCTCTTCAAGATTGCCTCGCTGACTCCCGAGTATCCTTCGTTGAAGGTGATATTGCGGATAAACCATTAGTTACAGATCTGCTGCGTGAACAACAGATTCGACGAATATTCAATTTAGCTGCCGAATCTCATGTTGACCGCTCCATCGATGGCCCCGCTGCATTTATCGAGACCAATGTCGTCGGCACCTTCCAATTACTGAAATCCGCTTTGGAATACTGGAAAGAACTGGAGGATCCTGAAAGGCAGGCATTCCGTTTTTTACAAATTTCGACCGATGAAGTTTACGGATCACTTGGGCCGACAGGCCTCTTTACAGAAAACTCCCAATACCAGCCCAACTCACCGTATGCAGCTAGTAAGGCTGCCTCCGACCATTTCGTGCGCGCATTTCATCACACCTATGGGTTTCCGGTGCTCACAACAAACTGTTCCAACAACTACGGTCCATTTCAGTTCCCTGAGAAACTGATCCCCCTGATGATTATGAAAGTCGTCAATCAGGATCCATTACCCGTTTATGGTGATGGTAGCAACGTACGTGATTGGCTCCACGTTGAGGACCATTGTTCGGCGTTAGCTAAAATCATGGACGGTGGTATCGTCGGCGAAGTTTACAATATTGGTGGCGATAGCGAACTCAGTAATCTTGACGTTGTCTGTGCAATTTGCGACATCGTGGACAATCGACTTAACCGAAGCGATTCAAGTCGGGAACTCATTACCTATGTTCCTGACCGTCCGGGACATGATCAGCGTTACGCCATTGATTGCTCTAAACTCACTGATTCTCTCGACTGGCAACCACGGCACAACTTTGAATCCGGAATTAAATCGACCGTAGATTGGTATCTAAGTAATACAGAATGGCTAGCTCGCGTCATGGACGGAAGTTACCGTGGAGAGCGTTTAGGGCAGGAAGGGTAATAAGATGACAAAGATGCATCACACGAAAGGCATTATTTTGGCCGGAGGAACGGGCTCTCGCCTGTATCCACTTACCCATGTCGTTAGTAAACAACTACTGCCGATCTACGATAAGCCGATGGTCTATTACCCATTATCGACCTTAATGCTGGCAGGCATCCGCGAGTTGCTGGTGATCAGTTCCCCTAAGGATCTCATTCACTTCGAAGCGCTCTTAGGGTCCGGGGAACAACTCGGTATCAATATTAGCTATGCCGTTCAGGACAAACCGGAAGGGCTTGCACAGTCCTTTACGGTTGGGCGTGAATTCATCGGTGACGATCACGTCGCCTTAGTTCTGGGGGACAACATCTTCTACGGTCAGGGATTTCGTGGCATGTTGAAACGAGCAGCATCGCAGGAACACGGTGCCACTGTATTTGGCTATCCGGTTAAAGATCCTGAACGTTATGGCGTGGTGGCCTTTGATAAAAATGACATNCCTATTGAATTAGTTGAGAAACCGAGCCATCCTCCGTCCAACTATGCCATACCGGGACTCTACTTTTATGATAATCAGGTCGTCGAAATCGCTGCTAATTTAGAACCTTCAGCTCGAGGGGAATACGAAATCACTGATGTCAACCGAGAGTATCTTTCACGAGGGCAACTTCGTGTCGAAAAGTTCACNCGCGGATTTGCNTGGCTTGATACGGGCACGCACGAAACANTAATTCAAGCAGGTGACTTTGTTCAAACGATCGAACAGCGGCAGGGACTTAAAATAGCCTGTATCGAAGAGATCGCTTACCTCATGGAATACATCGATCTGCAGCAACTCGACCGACTTGCTCAGAAAATCCCCAATCAATACGGCCAGTATCTAAAAGAAATCGTTATTCGTGAAAACGCTTAGAATCGATTCGCNGTGAANCCGCCATCGACNTAGTANTCAGCTCCAGTAATAAAGCTTCCGGCATTCCGTGAGCAGAGTAGTAAGGCCGTCCCAATGAGTTCCTCTGGATCACCAAATCGATCCATGGGTGTTTGAGCCATAATTGTCTCGACACGCTCTGGNGCTAAGATCTTACGATTCTGCTCTGCAGGAAAGAACCCCGGGCAGATTGCATTCACTCGTACACCTTGGGTGCCGTATTCACGAGCCACATTCTTCGTAAGATTTACCACAGCTGCTTTNGAGGCTGAATAAGCGAATACTTTGGAGAGGGGTAAGTGAGACGTAACACTTCCAATATTCAAAATAGAACCGCCGCCATCCTGACTTTTCATCTGGGCTGCAAATAGCTGACANCCGACTTGAGTGGACCGCAGGTTTCCTGCCATGATCCAATCCCAGTCTTCATCCGTAATTTCCTCGTAAGGCACGGCAGCATTCATGCCGGCACAATTAACAAGCACATCCACTTTGCCGTGCTTCTCTAAAACCTGATCGCGTAAAGACTGAATCGACTCACGCTCGAAGACATCCACCGCAATGAACTCGGCCGAACCACCAGCATCCTGAATAGCCTGCACTCGTTCCAGCCCACGTTCTTCACTACGCCCGGAAACGACGACATGGCCTCCAGCCTTGCCAAANCCATCGCATAAGGCTCCCCCGAGTACGCCGGTGCCTCCGGTCACAACGACAATCTGACCTTCGTAGCTAAACAATTGAGTCAAGTAATCTGAAGCGGACATGGAAACGGTCTTTCTTCGTTGATTGTTTTGAAAACAAGGACCGAGCCGCTAGTACTCCTGCCCGTAAAACTTATACGCTGTAAATACCAACAGAACCCTAGTCCTGCGGTTCTTTACGTCGTTTGAGCCATTCGGCGTGAAACACGCCATCAACATCGGTACGGTTGAAAGTATGCGCCCCAAAATAATCGCGTTGAGCCTGCAACAGATTCGCTGGCAAACGACCACGACGATAGCTGTCATAGTAAGCCAAAGCTGTACTAAACGCCGGCACTGGAATTCCAAGTTCCGTGGCCTGCACAATCACTCGACGCCAGGCTGCCTGCGCCTGGTGAACCGCATCGGTGAAAAAGGGATGCAAAAGAAGGTTTTCCAAATCGGGATTTTCGTCAAAGGCTTCTTTAATCCGATCCAAAAACTGAGCACGAATGATACAACCACCACGCCACAACAAAGCACAGTCACCGTAGTTCAACGGCCAATCATGTTCCTCGGCTGCATACTGCAATTGTACGAAGCCCTGTGCATAGCTCACAATTTTAGAAGCATACAAAGCCTGCCGAACATCGTCGATCAGATTCTTTCTATCGTCCACGCTCAAATCAACGCTAACATCAGGACCGCTTAGAACAGCTTCAGCCCGAACCCTCGCCTCTTTTTGAGCTGAAAGACTTCGAGCATAGACGGCAGTGGTTACCAGCGTACTGGGTACCCCCAAGTCAAGTGCTAACTGACTCATCCATTTACCAGTACCTTTAGCACCGGCTTTATCAAGGACTTTATCAACCAGATGTCCTTCTGCCTGATCATCAATCACACTGAAGATGTCACGAGTAATTTCGATCAGGTAACTCTGTAACTCACCACGATTCCATTCATCAAACACATCGTAGAGCTCATCATTTGATAGTCCACCTGCCTCGCGAAGCATATGGTAGGCTTCACAAATCAATTGCATGTCACCGTATTCAATTCCATTGTGAACCATTTTCACATAGTGGCCAGCACCGCGAGGACCAACCCATTCACAACATGGAATGTCTTCGTTTGGTCCCACCTTCGCCGCAATCGCTTTGAATATTGGCTCGACAGCAGGCCAGGCATCCACACTTCCACCAGGCATCATACTCGGGCCTTTCAGTGCACCTTCTTCCCCACCCGAAACTCCAGTGCCTATAAATTGCAGGCCTTTTTCTTCAACATATTTTGTCCGGCGTTCAGTATCACTGTAATGAGTGTTACCACCATCAATAATGATGTCACCTTTATCCAGCAGGGGAATCAGGTTATCAATAATGGTATCCACGGCAGGGCCGGCTTTGACAAGCATCATGACTTTACGAGGGCTTGCCAAATTGGCAACAAGATCTTCCAGCGTGTGGCAGCCGACAAAGTTTTTTCCGGCAGCACGACCGCTGATCAGGTTATCAACCTTCTCCGTCGAGCGGTTATAGACTGCCATTTTGTAGCCGCGACTTTCGACGTTAAGGGCAAGGTTTTCGCCCATCACGGCCAAACCGATCAGGCCAAAATCTGCGAGTTCTTCAGACATATTCTTTTAACTTTCCAATTATCCACNTAGGGTTTTGTTTCTGAGAAATAATCCAACTGTTTGTTTGATTAGCGTTCCCACTAACCATTCACTGGCCAGGGTGGGTTCATAGGCAGATAGGAGTCGAATTCGTCCAGTAAAGCCTGCTGGTAGTCACCTGCAAATTCACCGTTCAGAAACTTGTCGATCGATTCATTGTAGAATCGTTCCCAACTTGTTTCTTCAGCGCCGGGNTTGATCGGGTAGAACAAGCAGTTGTTTGCGACTGCAGCTTTAAAGTCCCCGGGAGCATCACCAATCATTAAGACTTTATTCTCGCCGTACTTTGCAGCATTAGACAATGTTTCTTTCTTATTGCCGGACTCCTGACCACAAATCTCAGTAATGTGCTCATCGATTCCATGCTCCCCCCATTCAGCTTTCAANGCTTCGTTTGGAGTGGCCGAGACGACAAGCATNTCACACTTTTCAGCAAGTTTATTGAGCGATTCACGNACTAACGGAAAAGGGGAAACACCGTGTACCATNTCAGCCACNGTGTCGTTGACTGTCGTGGACCATTCCAAAGCGTGTTTCAGGTCCGGACAATTTGTTTCAGCCACCTTCGCTTCAAGCGCAGGATTACCAAGCTTGGTTTCCTGTTCAATCCAGTCAATCAATGCCTGAGGAATCTCAACAGTAACCCCACGGGCCGCTACTTCGGGACGCTTTTGCAACCATTCAAGTGATTCCACAAGTGCTGGAAAGCGGTTGATTCCACGACTCTTTGAGTATAGGTTCACGAACTCAGCAGCCTCACGAGCATATTTGCTAATGGCCTGTAAGTTGTAGTATTTGATGGTATTTGGAATGAAACACTCCTTGTGCTTCAATTCCATCGTATCGAATGCACATCCGTCGGAATCGATCCCGACTAGGAATTCCTTCGTGGGCTGAATTTCGTACATAATTCGAATCTGCCTTATCTATCTATTACAAATTGTGAATTGGAAATTAGTTCGTTTATGTTGCGCGTTTGGCCTGAGGTGAATATTTCTCAAGCTTTTGGCTGGCAAAAATCGGCTCCAACCGTGTCATTCGCTGTCGGCCGGCAATCATTGGAATACTCACCATACCTTCACCTACAAGCGGCTTTGCGTACTTAATGAATTCATCGGTTACATCAAANCCATTTTCACTGATCCATTCCTTTGGGAAAGTACGCTCGCTATTGGCGACTTCGCTCAACGGAGCCTTGTCATAGTAGACGTTGTAAATATCCCCAGGCGATCGCAGGATATTCGCCATATAACCGCTCTCGTGATTCGCTGCTAACAAACACGCTTTTTGTCCGGCATAGTATGCTTCTTCCAGATCNACTGTTGATGCAAATGCCATACTGTGACGCTGATCCGTACCTGGCACATTACAGCGNGCAGCGCCGGAAGCAGCCAACCCATTGGCATTTAGATAATTCACGACGGTTTGTGCGACCGTAATCTGGCTTGAACTGAAGCTTGTATGACCAAATCCATCTTTTACTTCACCCAGATCGCCTACATCAAATCCTTCGCTGACGACCACAATACAGCGTCCGTCATTCTTGAGTTGATCATTGATATTGTCTGCCATATCAGCCAAAGAGCAGGGGCTCTCAGCCATATATATCTGTAAAGGCATTTCACGATTNGGNTCGGCCAGACGAGCAGCCGCGGGAATATATCCNATACGACGTCCCATGGCCTGGAGCACCAATACGGGGTCTGCTGGACAGGAACCCCGATTTTCCTCATTTGCACATTGCACAGCGTGCATCCAGTATTTGGCTGTCGAACCGTAACCTGGTGTNTGATCAATCANCTTGAATTCNCTGTCACCTACATCGTTGTCAATTGTCTTAGGNCCACCAATTCCGACCAGGTCCATCCCTCGTTCCTGACCTAGTTCAGCAATTTTGTTGGCGGTATCCATCGAATCGTTCCCGCCGATGTAAATAAAATAACCAACGTCATGTGCTTTCAACACGTCAATCACGCGTTCGAAATCTTCGTCCTGACCTTCTTTCAATTTATAGCGACAGGTACCAATGGAACCGGCTGCCGGTGTATATCTCAAGAGAGAAATCTCTTCTTCTGNCTGGGCCGTAAGGTCAATCAGCTCTTCCTTCAGAACNCCNTCGATACCGTGGTGAGCTCCGTAAACAGTTCCAATGTTATCCATCTGCCGAGCGGCTTCGATAACACCCCGAACAGTGTTGTTAATTACCGGACTAGGTCCACCACTTTGGGCNACAACTAGGTTTTTAGGTTCAGCCATTACGAACAGCACTTTCTTTCAATGAGATCTATCGTTCANAGCCTCAATAATGCANGAACCACGANAGGCGATCCCCAGTAAAGCACAGCAAGGCTGAAAGCATATAAAANGTCAATTTTACCGGTGGGATGATATTCTTACAATCGGTCGCACAACCGAGAATTCCCCAAGGCGGGAAAATATAACATCGTCCGATTCAGGCAATTTATTTAGTCACCGTCCCGGTAAACCGACCTGAGGAAGCTGTGTTTTCAGGGAGCCGCTAGTACAAACAGAGCCCATTAATTCTGGTCCTTTTGAAAAACAACTTCACCTGCGTTAACCGTGGCTACAACTTGGAACTCGCCATCAATGATATTAAAAAAGACAAGGTCAGCTTTCGCGCCCACCTCAAGCTTCGGCAAGTGATAACCTAAAAGGCGAGCGGGACCGAGTGATGCCATATTAACAGCGGATTCCAATGATAATTCCGCATATTCGATCACTTTTGCGATACCGACACCAATCGGGAGTGCTGCCCCNGCGAGCAGNTGTTTTTGCCCCGGAACAACNAGACGTCCATCCTCNAGTACTTCGACCTTCCCCAACCCTGCTGTGGATTCATANATCCCNGGTGGCATACCNCCCATCCCCGTAATATCGCTTACTAACACACATNGTTGGACCGACTTAGCTCGTACGANTGTTTTTACCACCGACGCCGGCAGATGATGTCCATCAGCGATCAGGCTGCAGGTTAAACGATCTTCAGCTATTTGATCCCAAAGGTAATTAGGATGGCGTCGAATCGACCCGTGTGCGCCATTACCCAAATGGGTCGACATGCTTGCCCCAGCATCCACGGCTGCGGTAATCTGTTCCGTATTTGCCGAAGTGTGACCAATCGCGACAAGCACTCCAGAATCAACAACTTGCTTAATAAATTCAGGACTTCCATCGTACTCCGGCGACATTGTCAGGATTTTAATACGGCCTTGAGCTGCTTCCTGCAATACCTGAAACTCATTCCAACAGGGTGGTCTCACATGCNCTCGAGGGTGAGCTCCNCGAGGCCCNTCNTCGGAAGAGATAAACGGACCTTCCAAATGTANATACTGGCAACGCCTNGCAACNTCCGGATCTGATTCGATGGCATCTGCGACGGTGGCCATACTGTGCTTTAACAGTTCATGAGTTGCCGTCGTAAACGTNGGACAAAACTCAACCACCCCATCACGATCCATNGCCAAGGCAATNTCGCGAACCTTCTCCAAGTTAAGTTCTGGATCATTGAACTCTTTTCCGCCATACCCGTTAACCTGCAGATCCACTAAACCCGGAGCGACAAACGGGTGATCCGCNCCNCCGGAAAAGAGATAAGAGAGAGCNGAGATTTCACCGTCCTGAAGNATGACTTCATAACTGGTGCCGGTTCCGTAATGTCGCGATTTAATCGAGGTCATAAGTTGGATTATACAAAATACGCTTTNCTACTTCCAATCGGAGCTAAGCGGGGAACTTACATTACGACAGGCTATCTGGAAACGTGTTGGTAAACTCTCACATAGTCGATTTCAAACTTTTGAGGAAAGACAGTTTCTTCATCCGGAGGTCCCACCAGCCTGCCGCCAATAGAAAGATTAAGAAGTAAGTGGAATCGCTGATCAAAGGGAGCTGGAAAGGGAGCTGCTGTAGAATCCCACTTCGTCTTCGTTTGATATTGTTCCCCATCCACATACCAACGCATTTCGCCACGCTCCCATTCAAGGGCAAACACATGAAATCCATCAGAAAACTTCCCGTCTTTGAGAACATACTCGCCAGAGCTTTGCCGNTTACCAGGCCACTTATCACCAAAATGAAGCGTCCCTAAAACATGATTAGGTTTANCGCCGTCGAGTTCCATGATNTCAATTTCGCCACTTAAAGCCCAACTGCCATACTTTTCATCGGTNGGCAACATCCAAATGGCCGGCCACATCCCCTTACCTTCAGGCACCTTCGCGCGTATTTCGAAACGGCCGTACTTCCAATCNCCACGATGTTTGGATCGGAGGCGNCCCGAAGAAAAATCCCTCAANGTCCCCTGGATATTCGGATGGTCCTTNCGAGCTTCGATGATAAGGNGGCCATTTTCNANCCGNAAGTTTTCGGGGCGATCTGTATAGAGTTGCATCTCTTGATTGCCNCCNCCAAAGGCATTCACCTCAACCCCCCACTTCGTGTAATCGAGCTTCTTACTGTCAAACTCATCGGACCAAACGAGCTTCCACTGATCATCTGCCTGAAGGCTAAACTCGCCAATCAGCAGAATTACGCATGCGAATAAAAGAAACGTCTTGTGCATTTTCAACCTCTATTGGGTATGGAGGATCTACTATTCCCCAAGGCAAGCGACTAAGTACAAAAAACCCTGATTACGTGAATTCGCAATCAGGGTTTCTTAAGAGGCTCCGACCGGATTCGAACCGGTGATGGCGGATTTGCAATCCGCTGCCTTAGCCACTTGGCCACGGAGCCATTTACCGAAGTANTATCTTTATCGTATTAACGCAATTGATCGCTGTACAGTGCCCAGCAAGGCGTTATCTAAACTTACAGAACCACATTACCTACAACATGACTATCATAGCATCGGCCGAAATACCATCGGTGCCACCTACGATTCAATGACTAAANCGTTTTTTAACCATTGGCTAAACAATCAGTCAAACTCTGCTGATTATGACGACGATAGCACCTCNAGATCGATAATCAACAAGCGGTATATCTTACCTATGTGTAACATTGCGCACGAATCCATGGCCCCTGAAGACAATNGTNCTCACGGTTCGATTCTCTAGGTAATGGGCTTTTCTGGGAAAGGTCGCATTTATTTTTTAGTTGTTTCAATACTGAAANACNGTGTCGGGTCAGGAAGGCCCCCTAACAANCTCGCTCCTAAGCAATCGTGACGCTGGAAGGATCCAACAAATGATTATTAAATCGCTCGTTCAGAAACTGACTGGCGAAGCCAAACTNNAAGAAGTTGGNGANAATATCGCTCAATCATGTGCGAATATCGTCTGGAATAAAATCGGTCATCGTGTCCATGAGATGACAACGCCCCAGGCTCAGGGCTACGTTCGGGGGCGAGCAGGNCGNAGTGTGAAAGTTCAATTAGAACAAGCACTCATTCGTAATGGCATTCACGAACTACGCAGAACAAANNTAATGGANNTCGCCATGAACTCGNTGATTGGCCTGATGCTTGAACGTAAGCACGAACAACAGCGGGTACCCGCTGTTATCCGAAAAGCTGCCTAACGGCAGTAACTNGCANAGCTTTGATATGCTCCACGGGATTCCTTACACNGGAATCCCTTTTTTATTGGGTTCGTTCATCTGCTAAACTACCCATGCAACGCTTGAATTTCTTCCCTCCAACTGTGACCGCAACTGATGACCAAATCTACTGATATACGCATCGTTGACATTTCAACAAATCTCGAAAACATCCTCTATCGAACGCCAATGAAATTTGGAGGACGAGTCGTGACCGATGTCACGCTTTTCAACGTGAACGTGACNGTTGAAACCACGGATGGCCGACAGGGAAAAGGGCATGGCTCCATGCCCGTCGGAAACGCCTGGGGCTGGCCATCCGCAGTAGAAACAGGTGATCGTACGCTCGAAGCAATGATTCGGTTAGGAGAACTCGTCGCATCAGCTGCTGGAAAATTACCGCAACATGGACACCCTATCGAATTAGTACACGATCTGGCTCATGACTATCCANGCTTGGCCCAACAGGTCGTCGACCAAATGAACCTCGGCGAAGCCATTCCCCGTTTGGCTCAACTTGTCTCGGCCAGCCCGATTGATGCAGCGATAAACGATGCCTATGGAGATGCTCTTCAGAGCAATGCCTACAACCTNCTAAGTAGTGAATACATGAACCGGGATCTGGGGCATTTCCTCGANGGCAAACTTGCCGGGCNATATCTCGATGAATTCACCCTACGTACCCCTAAAGCCACCATGCCTCTTTATCATCTCATCGGAGCGCTNGATCCCTTGNNGCCCAGCGAAATTNATCAAAGGCTCAATGATGGTGTTCCTGAAACTCTTGGAGAATGGATCGTTGCTGACGGACTCACNCATATGAAGATCAAACTCGCTGGCGATGATCTGGAATGGGATGTTGCGCGCGTCGCGGCCATTGAANAAGTTAATTTAGAGGTTCAACACGGNCGTGGATGNGAAAAATGGTGGTACTCAACTGACTTCAACGAGAAATGCCCTAATGTTCAATACTTACTGGAATTTCTACAACGAATTAAACAAGTAGCTCCCACAGCATTCGATCGCATTCAGTATATCGAACAACCAACGAATCGAAATCTCAAGGCCTATCCCGAGAATAAGATGCACGAAGCGGCCCTTATCAAACCCATTGTCATTGACGAGTCTCTTGTAGANCTCGAATCACTGGAAATGTCNCGCGAACAAGGATATTCCGGAGTCGCGTTNAAAGCTTGNAAGGGGCACGGAGAGGCCTTGATAATGGGTGCGCTTGCTCAGCATTATGACCTGTTCCTTTGCGTACAGGACCTGACGTGTGTTGGGGCATCTTTTTTACATTCCGCCAGCATCGCTGCGAGAATCCCAACGGTAGCCGCCATTGAGGGAAACGGACGGCAGTACTGCCCACGAGGGAACGAAGGCTGGGGAGATAAATTTCCGGAAATGTTTAGTCTTTCCGATGGGACTGTCGGCACCTCCCTACTCAACAAAAATGGATTGGGGTACAGATCCTAAACAACGATCACTGAAGACTTTGCAATTATTTTGCGAGTAAGGATTTAGGGAGGTCAGATTCGGCCCAAACTTCCGTGCTTCGAAACGAGCCGGACAGGCTAACGATACACAGCCTCTTCTTTATACTAAGCCGTTTCTAACGGCCCAGACGGCTACCTGCGTACGATCGTTGACTCCCACCTTGCGCAAAATATGCTGTACATGTTCCTTCACGGTTTCGTAACTGATCCCTAAGGCCAATGCGATTTCTTTATTCGTAAGACCATGAGCAAGTTGCTCCAGCACTTCGCTTTCACGCCGAGTCAAAGGAACCTCTATATCCGCAGCGAGCCGTGGCGTAGCCAAAGCACCGGTCACTCGCCGCAACTCTTGACGAGTCCAGGCATTTTCGCCAACAGCCACTTTGCGAATCGCCTCTAGGATCGTATCTCTAGAAGCATTTTTCAGAAGATAACCGGAAGCGCCCAATGCGACACTTCTGGCAACATAAGTCGGGTTATCAAAAGACGACAACATTAAGACGGGTATCTGCGGACGCTCGATCTTTATTCGTCCTAACGCCGATAAGCCGTCACCTTCTTCCAATCGAACATCGAGAAGGATCACGTCAGGATGATATTGCGAGATCCCTGTAAGAACATTCACCGCTGAATTTGATTCAGCTATAAGTTGAATTTCTGAACCAGCAATCATCTTTCGAAGACCACTACGAATGATTTCGTGGTCATCGATCACCATCAACCGAATGCTCATATTGCCCCTCTGCAGCAGGGTTAGGTATTACTTCTCCAGTACTATACAAATATTATCGTAAATGTCGTTGTTCGATGCTAGTGATTCAACTTCATTGCATTAAAAAAGCTCACGACCGGATAACCGATCGTGAGCTGCTGAGACGCGTCCAATCCCCCCTACCAGACGATCTCCACTCTCGTAGTAAAGAGCAAAGCTCTTCACCTCGTCTCTTCTGTTTACTTCTTATACTCGTCCAAGATCTTATCTGGATTGACTAATTTTTTTCCGTCCTCATCCACCTGCGGTGCCGTCGTCACCCCGGAACCAAGTTCCATATCTTCTTCCAACTTTTCGTCTTCCGAATCGACCTTGGCAGGATCCACCGTCGGGACATGAGACGGTGCCTTGGATCTCATCAACTTCAAGCCAGGCACACTCGGCCGATGGGAATCTAATTTAGGCAGCGTGTCAAGAATCCCAGCATCAGGCGCAGGTACAACTGGACGCTTAAGATTCGGAACCGTTACTGTTGGTTGAACGTCTTGTACCGACTTGTCCTCGTCGTTTCCGAAAGCAAAAGGATTGTTAAACTCTGGAATCACAAATTCTGAGAACAGGTCAAAACCTTTCCCTGCCGTCCCGTTTGTTTTCGGTGATCGGTGATAATTTGATCCTATGCTCTTACGTCCGGGTACCCGGTGCATCGACGAATTATTCCTGACAGCTTCAGTAGCAACTTCTGATCCTGCTGAAGGATCACTACCCACTGTTTTCTTTTTGTCGGGCGAAGTAATTCCAAGCAACTCTGCCAATCCGAAATCGATTGAGGGCAGTTCGAAAAGCGATGTATTGGAAGCCGGAACAGGTTCCTCCTTAGCTTTCAATGCCACCTCCTCGTTAGACTCAACGATTTCCTC
>PAJC01000121.1 GCA_002705165.1 Planctomycetaceae bacterium
ATCTTTATCCTGATGACCACAGGATTAGTAAGTCTGCAAAAACAACGAATCCCTCGCAATATCTTCTATTTTGGATTTTTTGTTTCAATCATCACGGCAATCTGCTGGCCACAGGCGATTCCTTTTACTCATACCAATCAACCAATCACATCCATCAACTCAACGTTTGCTAGCGTGCTTCCAATGCTCTGTGGACTAGGTTCTGGCGGCATCCTGGGGATACTATCCACTCAGTTACTAATGAAAAAGAATTTCCGGGAGCTCCCGGAGTTTACCATCCTAATGGCACTTACAGGAAGTTTCCTAGGCTGGCAGGCAACGGTCGTCGCCGGTTGTCTGACCGGAATGATGCTTCTTATTATTCGAATCTTTTCCAAAGAGCGTTCTGCGACAGAACTTTTATGGCTGAGTGTGATCATCACCATTTTCACATTCCGCTTCTGGATGGGATGGTTCGAGAATTGGCTTCCGGGGAATTCTATTTAATTCAGATCTATCGCTTCTTCCAGATGGTTGTATAACGGTTCTAGTGCCTGTTGTACCGTTCCAAGTTCATCGCTAAGCCCTTTCATGACACCGCCGTCACGTAAAGCTTCTTCCTGGGCCATTTCAGAATAAATTACTTCGATGCGAGATTCCAATTTGGCAATCTCTGCTTCGATTTCCTCAACCTTCCGGTAAGGAAACTTTCTTTTACGTCGAGGCTTGGAGTTAGATGCTTTGCCGGATTTCTTCTCTTTAGGATTTGCGTCGGCTACTTCCGGCCTAGTCTCCATTTCAACTCGGGCTTCTTTCGCTAATCCGCTATCAATCAACGTCTGATAGGTAGAATAATTACCGTCAATCACGCGAAAACGACCGGGCTCTACTACAAGCAGCAGGTCACAGACCTGATCTAGAAAATAACGATCGTGGCTGACAATCACGACGGTTCCCTGATAATCACATACCGTTCGTTCCAGAGAGTCTCTGGCCCATAAATCGAGATGGTTCGTTGGCTCATCAAGAAACATTAGGTTGGCATCCCTGGTGGACAGCCAAGCCAAGGCCGTTCGATTGCGTTCTCCACCGCTCAAATGCCTTACTTTCTTGAAGACCATCTCTTTGGTAATACCAAAGCGAGCCAATACGTCACGCCGTTCACGTTCAACAAATTCCTTGTGATCCGGTCTGATGGCCTCCACGACTTCTTTGTCGCTATCAATACAAGTTAGATGCTGATCAAAATAGGCGGCCTTTACCTTGGCTCCAATGTGAATCTCACCTGCATCAGGTTCCAGTTCACTATTGAGAATTTTCATCAGGGTTGATTTACCTGTCCCGTTAGGTCCCAGAATTCCCCACTTTTGTCCACGTAAGATATCAAATGTCAGATCTTCAAAAAGCGGGAAGTCAAAGGCCTTGGAGATATGCTCTGCCCGAATCACAATATCACCACTGCGTTCAGGAATGGGAAAGCCCATTGCCGGCGCGTTGATCTCACGCGGCGGATTCACACGCTCCATCCGTGCCAGCTTCTTCCGCCGATCTTCCGCCTGAGCGGTTTTCTGGCTACCAATGTGACGGCGCACAAATTCTTCAAGTCGGGCTATCTCATCCTGCTGTTTTTCATAGGTTCGTCGAAGGACTGCATTGCGGTCATCTTTCTGCCGCATATAGGACGAGTAGTTGCCTTTGTAAATCTCAATCGTCCCCTGATGTAGTTCAATCGTCTTCTGAGCCACTTGATCGATCAGAAAACGATCGTGGCTAACTAAAAGAATTGTAGCCTGACTAGCAGCCAGAAAGCGTTCCAACCATTGGGTTGCATCAATATCCAAATGATTTGACGGTTCGTCCAATATCATCAAATCAGGTTCGGCTAATAATAGCTTTGCCAGTGCCAGACGATTCTTTTGACCACCGGAAAGCTGCTCCACCGGCTTATGAAATTCAGACTCAATAAATCCGAGACCACTCAGAATCCGTTCTATCCGATAGTCAATATTGTATGCATCTTGCTGATACAGACGAACCTGTAGGCGGTCAAAACGCTGGGCCAGCTCTTCCTGCCGTTCACCAGTCGCCTGAGCCATCTCTGTGGCAACACGCTCAGCCTCTTCGGCAAGCGTTGCCAATTCTTCTAATGCTGCAGCAGCTTCTTGCCAAACAGTACGACCCTTCGCATATTCAGGCTGCTGCTCAAGAATGCCAACTTGAATCGCAGGGTGCAACTCAATCGTCCCGCTATCCGGCTCAAGTACACCGGTAATGATGTTTACCAATGTACTCTTACCTGCACCGTTAGGTCCCACAAGAGCTACGTGGTCGCCTTTCGACAGTTCAAAGGATACACCGTCGAGTACCGCTTCTTCGGAGAAGTATTTTTCGATATTGTCGACAGTTAGCTGAATCATGTTCATCATTATGTGCTGAATCGCCTTCGAGCGTAAGTCGGCGAAAATGAAGCGGAAAACTGACCAATACTGTCTACTAGTCGGTTTTTCCGTCCAATGATAGAATCGACTTTTCGGTACTCCTTAAGGCAATACGCAGTACCAAGTACGAATTTCACAAATAAGAACCAACTCATATAGTTCTCACGAAAGAAGCACACCAATGAAAATTGCTGTCATTCCTGGTGATGGAACCGGCCCGGAAGTAACGAACGAAGCACTCAAAGTGCTGAAAGCAGTCTCAGAACAGGATGGTTTTGAGTACGAATTGACTAACTACGATTTTGGGGGTGACCGTTACCTCCAAACAGGTGAACTCCTACCGGAAGGCGCCGTCGATGAACTGAAAGAAAAAGACGCAATCTATCTGGGAGCCATCGGCCACCCCGACGTACAGCCTGGAATCCTTGAGAAAGGCCTTCTGCTCAACCTGCGTTTTGCACTTGATCAGTACGTCAACCTACGACCAGTCACTCTTTATCCGGGAGTGGAAACACCTTTGGCGGGTAAAGGCCCTGAAGATATCGACTTTGTCGTGATTCGTGAGAATACCGAAGATATGTACTGCGGCATTGGTGGATTCCTGAAGAAGGGGACTCCGGATGAAGTGGCTTCTCAAACTGCAATTTATACTCGCAAAGGCTGTGAACGAATTATTCGCTATGCTTTCGAGTACACTCGCAAACGCAACAATCCCCAGGGCAAGCGTCTGACACTCGTCGGTAAAACCAACGTTTTGACCTACGGTCACGACCTTCTCTGGCGTACCTATCAGGATGTAGCCAAAGACTATCCTGACGTGGAAGCTGATTACAATCACATCGACGCGGCTTGTATGTGGTTCGTGAAGAACCCTGAGTATTACGATGTCGTGGTCACGACCAATATGTTTGGTGACATCATCACTGACCTCGGAGCAATGATCCAAGGCGGGATGGGTGTTGCTGCTGGCGGGAATATCAACCCCGACCCTGGTGGAACGAGTATGTTTGAATGTATGGGCGGAAGTGCTCCCAAGTATACCGGCCAAAACGTAATCAACCCGATCGCTGCGATCGCTGCGATGGGAATGCTGCTTGAGCAGATGGGACATTCTGAGTCCGCCGACAAGGTTACCACAGCAATTAAGGTTGTCACGGGAACCAAAATGGAAAGCATGTCAGCAGGACGTATGGGTTACTCCACCACGGAAGTGGGTGACCTGGTTTGCGAAAANCTTTAATANTTAGGCTGTCACAGCATCACGATTAAAATAAAATACGCGGTCATCGCTTCAAGCATGCCGCGTTTTTTNATGCCCTTCTCAAAGGCCNGACTCTGACAACCATGATGCTCAACTTAAAAACGGAATCTCCCGAGCGTTGGCTCAAACAGGTGGACAACCATCTGGACGAGATCCTGATAGATCATGCGCACTGTGAAAATAAAGCCGCCCGCGCCGCTCTCAATTTAATGATGTCGTATATCGAGCATGAAGAGTTAACCGTGAAGATGACGGAAATCGTCAATGAAGAACTGGAACACTTCCATCAGGTACTGGGGATGCTCAAAAAACGTGACATTCCGTTTCGACGACTTTCTCAAAGTAATTATGGTCGCCAAATGAAGGAGTTAATTCGNCCNCAGGANCCCCAACGAGCNGTNGANCGGNTACTTGTTGCTGCGTTGATTGAAGCTCGTAGNTGCGAGCGGTTNGACCTGCTTCGCCACCATATCGACGATGTGGAGTTATCCGATTTCTACGATCAGTTNTTCGAATCCGANGCCCGTCACTATTCGATCTANGTGCAACTCGCCGAGGGCTTTGCTNCCAAGCGTGAAGTCGAACTACGCCTTATGGAACTNGCCAGAAGCGAAGCAGAGATTATTCANCNAGGCGATACGCTGCCACGCATGCATAGCTAAAACNAGGCACTTCAAAGATCTGCAGCAGTCCGTACGTTTAATTCTTNCTAAAGCCGACTCGGTGAGTCTTCTCGATACCTAACGGATTCTTGATGTAATCCTGATAGCACTGGGAACAAAGGTCGTAGCGGCGGCGTTGATAATCTTCGTCAACGTANTCCAAATTGGGCTCCCCCAACTCATCTAGCAACTCTTCAATCTCCAGTAGGTGATCACGCTCTTCTTCGGTTGACTCCANNTCAGGCAAATCCATCGTGGCCTGAACTTCAAGTTTCACAACATAGCGTAGGTCAGTTCTACTGTCGATCGGACGTTTGCAACAATCACAGGAGTAATGAATCATTTCAATGATTTCCTAGATTGAAAATGGTCTTGCGAATGCAAGTGTTTGAAAAGGTGTGGATGATCATCCATGTCATCTTCTTTTAATGTAATCATCCGGACTCAAAAATTGCAACAGAATGTGAACTGAAATTCAAAATGACTTTTCAGAAAATTAATTTGCGGGTATTCCACAGAGAGTGCTAACATCTTAATAGGTTTAGTATGCGTGCAAATGGTGACTCGCATACGAGTTAATCGTCGCACGACTGAAGACGCCTTGTAGCCAATTCAGNGAAAGGAGTCGACGCATGATTGCGTCNGATAGGCAGGGCCTGCACTCAAACGTCCTACTTCTCAATCAATTCTATATGGCAATGCAGATCATCTCGGGTCGGCAGGCCTTTATCCTTTTGTGTCGCGAGTCAGCTGAAGTCATTGACGTCGAAGATCAACAATTCTGCAACTACTCCTTCGAATTCTGGCAAGAACTGAGTTTATTGCGTATGGAGGAGAAACTGATTAATAATTGGATTCAGTCGTCGCGGCAAAAGATCGAAGTCCCCAAAGTCATTCGTCTTATCAATTACGATAAAATCCCAAAGACAACGATGCGTTTTAGTCGGAAGAATCTTTATTTACGAGATAACCGCCAGTGTCAGTACTGTGGAAAACAACTTAGCTTCAATCAGCTAAGCCTCGATCACGTAAAGCCTCGGAGTAAGGGAGGGGATACTTCCTGGGAAAATATCGTCTGCAGTTGTNCGAAGTGCAATACTCGCAAAGGCTGCCGAACCCCTCGGGAAGCCAACATGCAACTACTCACCAAGCCAACTCGGCCACATCCATTAGAATCGATAACTCTAAATACAGAACACGAGCATATCGAAGCCTGGCAACCCTTCCTGCGAACTCAGAGAATTGCCTAACGGCCCTTTAAGTTTGCCCAGAATATATAAAAAGACGTGCTGAAGTGAATCAGCACGTCTTTCGTTTGAATCAAATTCCAATGGTTGTTACTAAACCAATGGGTCTTTCTTCTCAGTGATAACTTCNAACTGAGGAGAAAGTTCAGCGTTTANCTCGATAAAACCTTCCTGTCCTTCAGGTACGTTATCTTCATGGAAAATAGCTTCCACTGGACACTCAGGCACACAGGCCTCACAGTCGATGCATTCTTCCGGGTGNATATAAAGCATTTGCTCCCCCTCGTAGAAACACTCTACAGGGCAAACAACAACACAATCAGTGTACTTGCATGCAAAACATGGTTGGCAAACAACATGGGTCATGAGGATTCTCCTCTACTTGTTGCAGCGACCGGCGAGAATCACTACAAATCAGCGATGAATTGATATATACGGCTATGTCCAGAATCGGCGTTTCTTAGATAGATTTTTACTAATTTGGACTNTTCAGTGGTAATTTAATCAAAAAACTTAATTGTCGACCACAGCTTTTGGCAAATCTTTTAATGAAAAACCTCATTTTTCCCGAATTTGGCTCTAACCATTGNGTTNTANANATAAATGTCTGTTTTNAATNCNCTAAAAACAAGCAATGAATTGCTAGGTTTGGNCCAACCGANGGCTCGATTCATATTGCCCCAAAACGCCTAGATTTCTAGAATCCATTGAGCTTGAGGGGATATGTATGCCTCTTCTCTAATTCCTGAAATTCTTGTGACAGCGATTTATCGTGGCACTTTCCGAATTTGACCGTGACTTAATCGAGCGATGCCTTTCCCGTGCTCCACGCGCCTGGGAAGCATTTGTCGACCGCTACATCGGTTTGGTAATTCACACGATCAACCATACAGCCAAGTCACGGAGTCTGTTAATCACCGATCCGGACATTGAAGACTACACTGCCGAGGTCTTTCTTCAACTTGTGAAAGACGATTATTCTGTTTTACGGAATTTCCGAGGCAATAGTTCATTAGCAACTTATCTGGCTGTCATCGTACGACGAATCGTAGTTCGTGAAGTCGTTAAACGTCGTCACCCCAGAACGACAGAGACCGGGTCCTCAGCGGAAGCNGAGGAAGGAGAGAGATCTCAGGTTTATGCCTTCAAATTATCACTCGACAATCCTGATACTGTACAAGACCATCAGCCAAATGCAGATCATCTTTTGGAAAATCAGGAAATCGTCGCACAGTTATTAAGCGTACTCGACGGCAATGAACGTGAAGTTGTTAAACTCTACCACCTGGAAGGACGCAGTTATCATGAGATCAGCGGTCTCACCGGCGTCCCTGAAAACAGCATTGGTCCCACACTAAGCCGTGCCCGACAAAGACTACGAAAGCATGTCGGCACGCATTAACCACATTTAGCCCTCCCCAATTGCAAACTAACGATCCCCGCTGGAAAGGAGTCCAGGTCTTTGTGATGCTCGAGTTTCACATCAAAAAAGCGACTCGACTCTGCCACAAAACGGGAGAGACATTACAACCGGGGCATTCCTTTTACTCTGTATTGGTCACCGAAGCCGATGAAGTAGTTCGACATGACTACAGTCTGGCCGGATGGGAAGGAGCTCCGGACAATGCACTGGCATGGTGGAAATCCGATGTGCCGGAGGAAGATGGCGTCAAAGTGACGCTTGCTCCAGACGAAGTGGTTCTACAGTATTTCGAAAAACTGATGGAATCCAANGAACATCCAAACATGGCCTTTGTNCTCGCTTTGCTAATGATCCGTAAACGCATGATGAGACTNGAAGGCAATGAACAGGACGAAGCAGGCAATGAATTAATGATTGTCAGCAGTTCCAAGAACGAGCAGGAGTACAAAGTTCCTGTGACTTATCCTGATGCTCAAGAAGTGGAAGAGATTCAGGGACAGCTTGTAGCAATGTTGTATAAGGATGCTGCCTAATGATTCACCGCCATACAACATTCACTCATTCCATCTCACGGATNATTCTTACCTTNGTCGCAAGTTGCATCCTGACACTNACAGGATGCCCATGGCAGTCTTATGTTCAAAAACACTCNGGCTTACCTCCCGTGGCGTTTCAGGGAAAGCCGACCTTGGAAGAACTAATGTCGGCTGTGAATACAACCCGACTAGTAAAACAGCTGCAGTCACAAGGGGCACGGATTTCAATCGCTGGTGCTCCGACACTGAAAGCTCAAATGATTGTGGAACAACCTCGTAAATTCAGAATGACGGCCGGTTTGTTTGACTTTACAGCCACCGAAGTGNATTTTGGAAGCAACGAAAANTTANCATGGTTGTGGGTAAAACAACAACCCGANCCCGCCGTCTACTATGTNCATCACGATCAGTTGGCTACGACTGCGGCTCGTAACTTTCTCCCTATCGATCTTAACTGGATTACGGAGGCCATTGGATTGGTGTATTTAGACCCTGCAGGTTACCATGAAGGCCCATTTGAATTGGAAGGTGGAAAATACGAAATCCGGAGTCGCTTTCCGTCACCATCTGGGGAAGTCTCGCGTCGCATGATTGTTGACGATCGATTCGGATGGGTGCTGGAACAACATCTNACACTTGCCAATGGACAGATTTTAGCCAGTGTCAAAGCCTCCGAGCATAGCTTCTATCCACGACACGGAGTCTCATTACCTCACCGAGTCCAAATTCAACTGCTCCCGGGGACGGAAAANCAGTTGGCATTCCAAATTGATGTGCCACGATACCAAATTAATAACAANATAGGAGATGCTTCTCAGATCTGGTCTTTACCAGAATATGATGGCTATCCTCAGATCGACATATCGAAAATAGCTCCGCCTGAGGTCGGACGATACGCCCCACCGACACTTCAACAGCAGGTACCACCAGCNGGTCTNAACCGTAATCAAACACGGATTGCCTCGCCTCGCTACAGTANTGATCTACTGAGCAGGTAGAAAGCAGCTGAGGCTGTAAGACAATCTCAATATAAGCCTCGTTGTTTTACTTTCCTCTCCTTAAAACCACAGGTTGCAAAAACGGGCTTTCTAAATTAGAGTCAAAGAATAGAAACTAAAGGAAATTGTCCATGGCTTCACGGCTCTTACTATTACCAGGCTTACTNAGCGTACTTTTAGTGCGAATGTAGGGTGTATGTAGTAGAGAAACAAATTCCACACGATACACCCGAGGCCTCAAACCTCGGGTTTTTTAATGGTTTAGATACGATTCCCTGACGAACAGATGCTCAAATTCAAAACGAGACGAACGACGGGAGCATGTGCCGCTGCGGCCCATGTAATCCTCTTGCTTATCGCGTCGGTTTAAGGCCGGCATCCGCGAGCGGAATGGCTTAATCATCGCCACGAATCCACAGCGGCGTTATTTCCGGTGAATTTGAAATCATAAAAGTACAGTTAGACCAATGAGTGACACTCGAAACATAACAATCTTTGACACAACACTTCGCGACGGTGAACAGTCGCCTGGTTGCAGCATGAATCTAGCTGAAAAGCTGGAACTGGCTCAAGCTTTGATCAATCTTGGCGTCGACGTCATGGAAGCGGGATTTCCCATCGCCTCTCCGGGGGACTTTGAAGCCGTTCGTGAAATCAGTAGTACCATGAGAGGGACAATTTTTTGCGGGCTGGCTCGTTGTAGCGACAAGGATATTGACCGGGCCTGGGAAGCTCTCCAGCATGCTGAACAAAGTCGGATTCATGTCTTTTTGGCGACGAGTGCTATTCACCGCGAGTTTAAGCTGAAGATGAGCCGCGAACAGATTATCGCCCGCGCCGTTGAAGGTGTTTCCAGAGCTCACAGCTACTGTGACGATATTGAATTCTCCCCGGAAGACGCCGCCCGGACCGAGCACGATTTCCTCTGTGAAGTCGTCGAAGCTGCCATCACCGCAGGTGCTTCAACAATCAACATTCCGGACACCGTTGGTTATGCCACTCCTCAACAAATGGGGGAGACCATTTCAATGCTGTTCAATCGTGTTCCGAACATCGACAAAGCTGTCATCAGCATCCACTGCCACAATGACTTAGGTTTAGCCGTTGCCAATAGTCTGGCTGCTGTTCAGAATGGCGCGGGCCAAATCGAATGCACTATCAACGGAATTGGAGAACGAGCTGGCAACTGCTCGCTGGAAGAAGTCGTTATGGCCATGAAGACACGCCAGGACTTCTACAACCTTGAAACCAACGTTAATACGCAACGACTTGTTCCTACAAGTCGCCTACTCACTTCCATTACAGGAATGGCCGTCCAACGCAACAAAGCAATTGTGGGGCAAAATGCCTTTGCCCACGAAGCGGGAATTCATCAGGACGGTATGCTGAAGGAACGTACAACCTATGAGATTATGCGTCCGGAAGATGTCGGCCTTGCCAAAACCGATCTGGTTCTTGGGAAACACTCGGGACGCGCTGCCTTAGGCGACCGCGCTCGTGAACTTGGCTATCACCTCGATGGTGAACAATTGCAGGAAGTATTTGATGCATTCAAAAAACTCGCTGATAAGAAAAAAGAAATTTACGACGGTGATATCCACGCCTTGATTCAGCAACGGATTCATGGAGGTGAAACTGAAAACGGGTGGTCATTGNTCGCTTTTGATGTCAAAGCCACCTCCGGTGAAACGCCAATTTGCAAGTTAACACTCGCGCGTGATGGTCAGAAAATAATCGAAGAAGTGGCAGAGGGTGATGGGCCAATCGACGCTGCTTTTTGGGCTGTCGAAAAAATTACCGGACTGGAAATTACTTGTAAAGACTATCAAGTTCGTAGTGCGACGCTGGGTCGAGATGCCATCGGGGAAGTACTGGTAGAGATTGAGTATCAGGGCACGGTTTATCGCGGCCGTGGTACATCCACTGATACCGTGGAATCTACGATTAAGGCCATTCTGGATGCCGTCAATAGAATCGAAAGTTAGACATAGAAAACTCAAGGCGCTGTTCTTGGANGCAGCACGCTGTTGCGGTAAGATATCGTTTTCAACAAGCCAATGGTAATGGCCGAGTGGCGGAATTGGCAGACGCTCAGGATTTAAAATCCTGTGTCCGATAGGACGTGCGGGTTCGAGTCCCGCCTCGGCTACCATTACCCTCCCGCTGATGCAGCAACCAGCGTGGAGTAATATCAACTGATGGGATGCGGAATAAACCTCGCATCCCTATTTTTGTGATGCTTGAAGCGTGTTCCAAAGCCTTCTCTGCAAGCTCTGGGCGGTTGATAAGCTACCCAATAGCTATTGATTATGTGCTTTTTTCCGAAAAGGCCACCAGCCTTTGACCGCCGAGAATGAACCTTTGTAAAACGGCCACCAACCTTTGACTGCGGAAATCACACCCCAAATTACGCCAACAGGCAAGCAAAGGATGAAGATAGCAATCGCGACGATGAAAGCACCTACCCCCCCACTTCCGCCTCCCGCACTGCTAGTCATTAAATGCGCAATTAAAATTGCTACACCCCCAACGGCAAGGAGGGTCGCAACTAAGCAACCTACAATGGTGCCTAGTAGGACTTTTTTCATCACCGAATTTCCTGCAACTCTATCAGGCGTTTTTATTGACTTGTCAAGCATACGAGGCCTCATTAAGAATCAACTCGAATCACGCAGCCACAGCCTACACATACCGCTTCGGCCAAGCCTTTATTCTCCCAAAGCCATCGGCGAGNTCCACGTTTTTCGCGGCTCTCCTGGCAGCGGTNCAGTCTGGCTGACTCTCCACCACCCAGGACTCAGCCACAGCGGGCGCCGCAGTTACGAGCAAGACAATCGATGTGAAATGGATACTGAGAGANTTCATTTTAGGACTTTTCNTGCTTACTAATGAAAGGAAAGGGGCAATTGTTTCCAACAAAGNGGGAAATTTTCAGCGGAATGAGCGTTAGNGTCCTCACGGATCAAAAAAACAGCAAGCGTTCCTTTAATTAGATTTAGTCACCTTGAAGTTGTACCAGGCGTTTTGAAAGGCGATCAATGACTTTCGGATTCGATTCAGCCAGATTGTATTCTTCATCTANGGTCTACCGTTTTCCGCGGATTTCTTTCCGGTTACGAGTGCATACCCTTGACGTGCAAAGCGTTGTCCGAGAACGACATAACCTTCTTTTGTGTAATGAACTGCGTTGATGACCTGCCCGTCTTTTTCTCGATTATTAAGATCATCTACATCCAACCAGGCNCCGCGCTGATCTTCGTCAGCAATTTCACGTTGAGCTTTTCGTACTGCCACCCAACTCGGTCTCTCTGGAGCAGCATCGCTTATGCGACCAATGACAAAATTCATGTCGGGTCGCTTCAAGTCACGTCGAAGATTAGTAATCAATCGCTTCAANNCTTCTTTGTACGCCGCATGCGCTCCTCCACTGGCATCACGTTCACCCTGCATCCAGCAAAACGTGACTGAAGTCGGATTGGGGTGTTTCTCCAGCATGTCCTTGTACTGATCAAGAATAGGCTGATAGAACTGGACTCCTTCACCTTTCGTGATTTTTTGGATGTGTTTGGAATCCAGTCCCTTCTCTTTTGCGATATCTTCCCACTCCTTGACCCATCTGCATATTGGCTGGCCACCTTTTGCGACTTTGATGTAGACGACTTTTTCGTCTTTAAAGAGTTCTTTTGCCTCAGGCATAAAACCTGTCTCCGGATTCATGCCCGCCATGTTCGATTGACCCGAGAGGATAAATAGATGAACGGGGTGATCTNACTTTTCGTCNGCCATTGCTAAGACAGAAANNACACCCAAGGCTAAGATTGTAAAAAACAGTTTCGTCATTTTCATAATTTCTCCAAACATTACCGTGANCGGGCTTTCGCTGTCGGCTGNTAGGCATCTTCGTTCACCANCCNCGGNTGNATCCTNATCCACCATTNNTCNTATNNNNTNCGNAGTTGATNCACNACTTNGGNATNTTNAGNGATCACGTTTTNAGTTTCNCCGGGGTCAGTNCTGAGGTCGTAAAGCTCCTCGTTATTCACCAGGGTGAATCGTTTGTTCTGGATTGAAACTCTTTCGTGCTTCGATTGGGCGGCCTGCCCCTGTTCCCAGGCACCGACGTGGTGAACCAAATGCCGGTCGTCCCCCCAATCGGCCGCGGGGTTCTTAAGCAGGGGAACAAGACTGCGCCCCTCGACCTGTTGCTTGATCTGATCGCTCAAAGGGGCACCGGTAATTTCCAGAAGTGTCGGCATGATATCCATTTGGCTGGTGAGTGCAGAGCATTCCGCCTCGGCAGGAATATTTCCTGCCGGCCATCTGAAGAAGACCGGAACCCGCGTTCCCCCCTGATAGGGCTGCCCCTTATTCCCTTTCATCCCGGCGTTGTACACTCTCCAGCCCGTCGAATTCCCGTTGTCACTTCCAATGTAGATCACGAGCGTGTTATCCGCGATCTCCCATTCATCAAGCTTGCTGAGCATCGTGCCGACATGGCGGTCGATATTCTCGATCATCCAATAAACTTTCGCGGTGTCTTCGGTGACTTGCGGATGCTTGCCCAGAAACTTCTTGTAGTCGTTCCCTGGCACATTGTGGAGTCCGGTATAGGGGCCGTGAGCATCGTTAGGGGCGATATAGGCAAAGAAAGGAGCGTCTTCTTTTCGTTTTTCATTCATCCAGGCAAAGGCTCTTTCAAAAAACATATCGGTAGCGTAACCGTCTTTTTTCTTCTGGCGGGCACCGTTGTGATAGATCGTCGGAGAGAGTTTTGGAGTACCGCCGCCTTCGATACCATAGCTCTCATCAAATCCGCGATTCTCGGGACGATAGGGTTTTTCCCTTCCGATATGCCATTTTCCAAAATGCCCGGTGGTGTAGCCGACGCTTTTCAGGCCCTGAGGCAGTGTTACGGTGTCCAGGCTCAATCGTTCGCGCATATGCTGGGTATGGGTAACCCCGCTCATAAATTCATGACGCCCACTCATCAGAACCGCGCGACTTGGAGAACACCGGGCGCTGACGTGATATTGGGTAAACAACAGGCTCTCGCGTTTCAGGGAATCGAGATTGGGAGTCTGCACGACTGGATTACCAAGGCTGGCGATGTCGCCATAGCCAATATCATCGGGCATGATCACGATGATATTCGGCTTGGAATGAACGGGCTTGTCTTCTGCAAAGCCTATCGAGGGTGCAAGAAGGAGCGTTAGAGCAATTGCTGTTTTCATTTGACCGCTTTCTTGTTGTCTTGATGTTTTGAAAGGCTTTCCACGATTTCGAGGCTCGATCCTTCGAAGTTCTATTGCCATTCGGTCGAGCTGGTTAACGTTTGCTATTCTTGTCTGTTTCTTAGTTCACTCTTGGCATTCCCAAAGACGGACGGAGTCAAACACAATCCGGCAGTTCGGCCCTCCCTTGAACGTAAACCTTGGCCCGAGTTTGTCTTTTTCGTTGATAATGGTGACCGCCTCGTGTTTGTAGGTTTTGCTGTAACCGTTAACGCCAATGGTGATTTCACCTTTCCTGTATTCGATGGTCAGGTCGATCCATTCCCCGAGTTGCATACCTGACTCCGGCTCGCCGAACGATGGGCCATCTGGCAGTTTGACCCGATGGCCGCCTCCTTCGAGGTATCCGAGACCGATCATATGGTGGCCGATCTGAACACTGGGTCTGCCAGATGTGAGTTTGTCCGTTACAAATTTATAACGCAGGTGACAGACGAACCTTTCGGGGATCCCATTAAGGTGGACGATCGGTTCCAGTCCGAGATGATGATCGCGTTTGAGTACCCTCATCGCCTCTTCTTTCGATTTGAATTTCGCCGACACGATCAGTTTGCCGTCTGCGATCTGTTTGTCCTTCGTCGGTACTCCCCATCGCCCTCGGTCAATTTCACCATCAAACTCGTCGGAGTAGATCAGCGTTCCGGTCTTGAAACTCTCTGATTTGAAAGCCGGTGGGCCGGCGGCAGATACTTCGAACGTGAAGAGACACAGGAGTGCACTACAGAGCATTGCTGCGCATGTGTTGGCCATGTATTTCATAGCTGGGGACTCTTGGTAGATAAAGGTTGAAAGTTGGATTATTGTTTTCCGACGGCGAGAGTCAGGCAATCGCTTACTTCGTACGAAATGCTTCGCATAACACTAGCATGAGTCGGCCTGAAATAACACCCGCGTGAACCCCTGCCAAAGTTTTGCGGTGCGGGCCAAGACCGTGTTTTCGCTCGCTGCCGCACGGCAAAGGGATGAAATATGATTCGTTGTTCACGCTAAACGCCTCCGGTTTACGACGAACTTCTCATCGTATTCATAGCCCAATCCTGGTTTGCCGGAAGGCACGAAGTAGTAGCCGTCGATTTTGATCGGTTCCTTAAAAAACTGATTCATATTGAGACCTTTGGGCCCGGACGGACTTTCTCGTAACGAATTTGCTTCGAGAATCAATACATTGGGGGTGGCCATACAAAGGTTGGCCATTGCCACCCAGCATAAAGGTCCATAGGAAAAGAAATGCGGCGCAATCTGCATACCCCGTATTTCGGCCAGGGCTGCGATCTTGCGTGCTTCCGTCAGCCCCCCGACGTTGGGTGGTGGCAGGTTCAGAACTGATACGGCACGCTTATCGATGAGACGGGAAAAATCTTCCAAGCCCTGAAGGTTTTCTCCTGCGGCAACAGGTATGGTGGTGGCAGCTGCCACTTTCTCCATTTCATCCACGCTGCCTATTGGGGATACAGGCTCTTCTATCCAGAGAAGGTCA
>PAJC01000122.1 GCA_002705165.1 Planctomycetaceae bacterium
AGAGCGAGACGAAAATAAGAAACCACTGGCTTTGCAAACAGCAGTGGTCCAGATGCAAGGCACCAAAGGGGGGCAGCGAAAGGTCCAAGTGGATTTAATCGGGGCAATTCATGTTGGTGAAAAGGCATACTATGACGAGCTTAACAAATTGTTTGAAGAATATGACGTCGTGCTCTATGAGTTAGTCGCTCCTGAAGGAACGGTGATTGAGAAAGGTCACAAACAAGGGGTTAGTTTGGACGTTGTTGCCGGCTCTCAGTCCGGTCTGCAAAAATTGCTTGGGTTAACGCATCAGTTGGAGCAGATTGATTACACAGTCGATAATTTTGTTCACGCAGACATGAATCCCAGTGAATTTGCAAAGCATATGGAAGAACGAGATGAGAGTTTCATGAAAATGTACTTCCGTTCGATCGGTCAAGGCTTGGCTATGCAGGGAGCCCCCGGACAATCAAACGATTTCAACCTGATTCTCGCCCTGTTTTCCAAAGATCGCGAGAAAAAGATGAAGGCGATGATGGCCCAACAGTTCGAGCAGATGGATGGATTGCCTGATGTGATGAGTGGGCCGGATGGATCAACAATTATTCACCTTCGAAATGATAAAGCTTTGGAAGTACTCGAAGCGCAGCTTCAGGATTCGGCTAATAAGAAGATCGGTATTTTTTACGGCGCCGGGCACTTTGATGATATGGAAGAAAAGATGGTGGAACGCTTCCGCTTTAGACGCAAAGGCGAAGTCTGGCTGGACGCCTGGAATTTAGGCGAGTAGTTTAAGCCTTAGCCACCACGGTCGAATTTAAATCGTTATGATATAGTGATCCCAAGTCTCTACCATCCCAACTTTTCAGTCGCCGATTTGTCATGCCACGTCTTTCCATAAGCGAAGTCACGACCTATAGCTGGTCGTTTCAGCGCGACGTCCGCACTTTTGCACGTTACGGCGTGCCTGCGATGGGAGTCTGGCGACAGAAACTTGCCGACTACGGTGAAGAAATGGGTGCCGAACTCCTGGCCGAAATGGGAATGGATGTTAGCAATGTTTATTTTGCAGGCGGCTTTACCGGTCACGACGGACGAAGCTTTCAGGAAGCAGTGGAGGATGCGGAACAGGCGATCGAAACAGCGGCGTTACTTCAGGCAGAATGCTTGACTATTTACACGGGTGCTCGCGCCGGTCACACGAAGAGCCATGCGAAAAGATTGATGCAGACGGCCTTTGAGAAACTATTGCCCGTCGCCGAAGAGAATGACGTTGTTCTGGCCTTAGAGCCGATGCACATCCGGGCAGGAGCCGATTGGACGTTTTTGACCGACCTCGATGCAACCTTAAGGTATGTCGAGTCGTTCGGGAGTCCTCATTTCAAGTTGGCGATCGACACTTACCACTGGGGGCGAAGCCGGAAGTTTTACTCGTTAATCCGTGATCTTGTACCGCAATTGGCAATCGTTTTTTTGGGAGACGCGTCGGCTAGTCCGGACGAGGAGCAGAATCGTTGCTTGCTAGGGGAAGGTGGTATTTCACTGGAGAGGATGGTCACAACACTGGTGAAGCATGGTTATGATGGTTGCTTTGATGTGCGTTTGATGGGGGAAGAGCTTGAAACTTTGAACTACCCTCAGGTTATTGAACATAGCTGTCGGTACTATGAAGACCTTATTGCCACCGTAAGCGTTGATTAGCTTTTACTTAGCTGGTCACGGATCTCAGCCGCCCGTTCATATTGCTCACTGGCAATGGCCTCAGCCAGTTGTTCATGAAGGGTCTTACCGACACTATATTCCGTACGCAATGACTCGCGGATATCTCGTAGTTGTGTGACTAATTCGTCTTCTTCGAAATGTTCTTCGAGATTATGTTCAGTGAAGAGGTTTCGGATAGCTCCCAGCCCGTCGTTGATGCATCCGATCGCAGCCTGAGGAGTTGTCTCGTTGAGTTGATGGTAGGCCGCTGCCTGTGTTCTGTGGAATAGTACGAACGGGCGATATTGTTCGTGCACAATGGTCCAGCCATCATCTGGAGAATGGCGTTTGCAAAAATCCATTAATGCCAATGTGTGATCCGCATCTCGCATTACATTGTCGTATTCCTTGATAGAAAGCCAACTTATGCGACGCTGATAGAATTGCATGAATTCCCGATCGACCTCAATGCACTGTTCGTCACTCAGCGTCCAGTCGTCGCCATGGGCAATTTCTTCCTGCAACAAATAGTCCAGATAAGTCGCAAAGCCTTCGGGGCGATAGCCGTCAGGACGACCTTCGGTCTCCATTTGGATGATCCCCATTTCAATACGCATTTGCAAAACATCGGTGTTTCCATTCTGCCCGGCCACAAGGCGGGCTCGAATAGATTGGGAATCATAGTTCCAGTTTTCCAGAATGTCAGAGATATTGCGGGAGTCGGTCATAGAATAAGTGTTGTTCAGATGTTTAAGGACTATTTATTATCAACCATTTCTGCGATTTTGTGTACCACTGAATCACNGAACAATNCGAACCTCTTGGGANTAATGTTCGTACCGAGCCTGACGCCCTGCTTTTACCTGNCNNCGTTGNTTTTTATGATCTAAGCGTCNTTGTTTTGAACCTTTGGTGGGTTTCGTTCGTTTGCGAANTTTTCGTGTTTTCTGAGCATCCTGAATGATCAGACGCAGTTTTTGGTAGCAATCNGTTCGGTTTTGNTNTTGTTCCCGCGACTTTTGGCTGGTGANGACCAACTTACCTTCTTTATTTATTTTGCCNGNATGTTTGCTGAANATCCGTTGTCGNAGACGTGCAGANATACTACTGGCATTTTTGATGTCCCAGTGAAGAGTAACCTTGGAGTTGACCTTATTGACGTTTTGGCCGCCAGGTCCCTGNCTNCGCGAAAAAGTAAGTTCGATTTCGTGACTGGGAATCGTTATTGAGTTATTTATGGTGATCATGTCTGTCGTGTATTAACGAATTCCTCGGTTGATTACCNTGGCTTGATTGGTAAGTCGACGGTCAAAAGTTACAATGGGGGAATTGAGTTTGATGTCATTATAGAGAAAGACCCACTCGGTTTTGGTGTGTCTGAAGGGTGTTCGATGAATATTAAGATACTTGTGGGTGGATTCCTTGTGGGTGGATTCTTAGTTGCGAGTTTGGCAACNGGTTTCATGGTCTTTGAAAGTTCTGAGCCGGTTCTAGCTCCTCCCACAGTAGAGGTTACTCAGGTTGTTGCTNCNGTTGAAGCGGACGGCGAGTTAGAGGATTTAGGGACAAGAAAGTCCGGCAATGATTGGAATGTGTTCTTAGGTCCTAATGGCGACAGCNAGTCCAGAGAAACCGGAATCATCACGGATTGGGGTGGAAAAGGACTGAANCTACTTTGGGAACGGGACCTTGGTAGTAGTTACGGTATGGGAACGGTATCCAAGGGGCGTTATTATCAGTTTGACCGCGTCGATAATAAAGCATTTGTTGTTTGCTTAAATGCGGAGACCGGGAAAGANCTCTGGAAGTTTCAATATACGTCTGGTTATGAGGATCTGTATGGCTATGATCCGGGGCCAAGGTGTTCTCCGTTAGTAGATCGCAATCGCGTCTTTATTTACGGTACGGAAGGTATGGTTTACTGTCTGAATGCCACCACCGGAAAGGAGGAGTGGTCCGTTGATACGATTAAGAAATTTGGAGTGATCCAGAACTTCTTTGGGGTTGGCAGTAATCCAGTAATAGAAGGTGATCTGTTGATTTGCATGGTGGGCGGTAGTCCAGACAAAGATAAGCAGATCCCACCGGGACAATTGGACTTGGTTACTCCAAACGGAACGGGAATCGTTGCATTTAACAAGTCGACAGGCAAAGTTGAATACCAAGTGATTGATGACTTGGCAAGTTATTCCAGTTTGAAACTGGCTACTATCGGCGATCGACGTTGGTGCTTTGCCTTTGCGCGTGGCGGCTTGACCGGTTTTGACCCGGCAAGCGGTGCTGTGGATTTTGAATATCCTTGGCGTGCGCATACTCTCGAGAGCGTCAATGCTGCGATGCCGGTGGTTGTGGGGGATGAAGTCTTTATTTCAGAGACCTATGGACCGGGCAGTACGTTGCTCAAAATCGACAAGGGCACTAAAAGTATCGTGTGGAAAGACGAAGAGTTTTCGCGTGATAAGGCTATGCAGGCTCATTGGAATACACCGGTTTATGTAGATGGATACGTGTACGGCTGTAGTGGACGACATACTCAAAATGCAGATTTGCGATGCGTGCAATGGAAGACGGGAAAAGTAATGTGGAGTATTCCACGAACAACACGCTGTTCTCTTACCTACATCGACGGGCATTTTCTTTGTCAGGGTGAGTATGGACACCTGTTTCTATTTAAGGCGAATCCTGAGAAGTTTGAGCCGCTGGCAGGGGATATTAAAAAAGGTGATCGTGAAGGTGAGTATGACTTACCATTTGATACAACCTATGACCTGAGTTATCCGGCCTGGGCCGCCCCAGTCGTTTCTCATGGCCTGCTGTATGTACGCGGCTCCGATAAAGTCATTTGTCTGGAACTGATCAATAACAAGTAATTTTAAGGCTTGCTTGCTGGTCGGGATACAGACACTGGCTACTTCTGCCGCAAATCCGCCTGAAGGATTCTACGCACTTCCAGTATTGTTGGCGTGACATCAGTAATTGCGAGGTGGTCCGCGTCTAAAACCATCTGCGTTTGAGCATGAACTGACTTTGCACTGGNAGTGGTGATGACACCGTCAGATGCAGAAGCCAGATTTTTGATGAGNGTAGATGATTGGGTATCACCATAGATGTTGTGATAATTCACATCTGGATTTCTNCGNGCCGATTGAAGGAAATNAAAGATCNGACCNTCAGGTTTCAGTGATTCCAAACTTGTCTTNGTTGCNAGNANACGAGTGTTGTGAAANAGGCCGGGGTTATCTTTGACCANNTGGCGNGCAATNGCATCTGTCGGTTCAGGGAGTTGGAAGAGTGTTTCGCCGATCCATTTTGTATAGTCATTNGCCATCTTGCTCCCCTGGAAGGGAGTGGCAATAGTAACAACCTTTTTGACCGATGGAATTGGCTGGAAGAAGACCGTGCGTGCCAGACTTTGTCGGATGTATTGGGGCGCTTTAAGTTGCCCGAATGGTTTGTTCGAGATGAGGTTCCACATTTGATCTTGGCTGTCGATTGTCTGCATTAGCGATAGCAAGCCGCCCATGCTGTGGCCGACGAGTACTGTCTGGTGGAGCTTTAGATGCTGTTGTCCAGGGTCGAGATTGCGATAAAGATTTTGTAGTGTCGTGCGGAACTTTGTGGCTGAAATCCAAAAAGGCTGGCTGGTGGGATATTGGTAAAACCAAAATTGATAGTTCTGGCGAATTTCAGGGAAACTGCGGAGATCATTCACCATATTCATCCAGATCATGGGCGAGGACCAAAAACCGTGAACCATGATGACCGGTGTTTTTTGCGGGTTGTAGGGTTCCAGCATAAATAGCCCAGACCCGGCTTCAGTGGGATTCAAAAGTGAGGTGGTTGCCGCATCCCGAGGCCGACTAAGAGATGGTTGGTCAAGCAGAAATGCTAGTGGAATTGACGTATCGGTTTGCAGCGGAATCTTACTCCGGTTGATAACAATTGCGGAATGGTCAACGGTATTGTGAAATTCAAGAACACATTGCTTGATCGGATTTTTGATAGTTGAGTTTTCTTTGTTAGTGACCTTTAAAAAGGCGGTTAGCGGAAGGCTCATGCCCGGCGGATAGTATTGCTCGGTTGCTGGGGTGGTACTCTTGCCGTTACGAATCCCTATCATGGGAACACCTAGGCCGAAGGTCTGGTGATGGCGAAGCAACTTTTGAATCCTGAAGTCCGAGACAAATCGCAGGTCAGCTATTTCGGCTTCTGGGCCGAGGTTCGGGAATCGGACTTCGACGTTGACTTGTTGTTCGCCGAGTTGGATCCCAAATGTTGTACCGGATTTTAATTGGTCGTCGCTCGCAATCACCCTCATCACCTGCTCAAGCGATTGATTGTACATTTTGCAGATTTCCTGAAACTGCGGGTCATAGGGGTTTCGCAGGTAATCAAATTGCGGCGTAAACAGATAGTCATAGGCGTACACAAGTGTCAAACAGAATCCTTCCAGTGCAGCGTGGTGTTTGCCCTCCTTCAGCAGCGTTTGTGAATCTAGAAATGCTAGTTCTGTCAAAGCATAGAGTTTCTCCGGTGTGGGATCATGTTGAATCGACACCTGTAATCGTTCCAGAGTTTCACTGCGACTGTAGTTTCTGACCCAGTTGCTATCGTCATGGTCAACTAGATTGAAACGCTGAAGTGTTTTGAGTGAGCGGTGTGAAAGTGTCGGTCCCACCCAGGTTTCTGGTCTAAACTGCCGTTTGATTGGCGCTAAGACATCTGATTTGGCCACGAGGTAATCACGATCGGCACAGCCNATAGAGCAGGCCGTCAAAATCGAACCAATAACCAGTGCATANGAGAGCCTTTCGCGGAGTAGACCTAGTGCTGATCGGATCATTAAAAGAGTCATCACGCAGGAAGGCAACATGAACTACAATAAAGACTTTGAAGAGTACCACTCGGCTTAATTTCGCGTCAATACAGACCGGTAAATAAAACGATGGCTGAAGTGCTCAGATCTGTTTTTNGAAGTTGATTACCTACTNACGATTCCNATGTCCGACCGTTTTTCTCATCTCTGGCCACCGCAGAACGANCGCATTTTTGCGGCTTTGGAGTCCGTTTATTGCGATGGTGACTGGGGGCGATACCATGGTGCTCAAACTACGATGCTGGAGGGAAAGTTAGTTGAGTATTTCGACTGTTCATATGTACATCTGGTTTGTTCCGGGACGATCGGTATTGAACTGGCACTACGCGGTCTAGGGGTTCAGCCTGGTGACGAAGTTGTTCTGGCAGCTTACGACTTCCCNGGNAATTTTCGATGNATTGAAGCCATTGGAGCTCGGCCCGTGTTAGCTGATATTGNCAGTTCCTCTTGGAGTTTGAGTCCTGAAAGTTTTGAAGCTGCAATATCGCCTTCGACGAAGGCCGTTGTCGTGAGTAGTTTGCATGGCGGGTTAGCCAATATTGACAGGATCTCAGCGATTGCAAAACATCACGGTATATTGGTCGTGGAAGATATTTGCCAAGTGCCGGGGGCCGTGGTGAATACCGNTCGGGTTGGAACTTATGGAGATGTGGCTGTGCTTAGTTTTGGCGGCAGTAAGTTGCTCTCTGCAGGGCGNGGAGGCGCTGTCCTAACCAATGCGGAATCAGTATGGCAGCGAATTAATGTATTCAAANATCGTGGCAATGATACGTTTGCATTGAGTCAATTACAGGCTGCTGTTTTGAATCCTCAACTTGACAGTCTTGATGATGACAATGCCTTGCGAACCCGTAATGCACTCAAGCTCATTGATCGTACAGCATTGATCGATGGGGTCTCAGGGCTGTCTTATGCGGAAGGCGAAACGCCAGTNTTTTACAAAGTGGCATGGCTTCTAAAGTCATGTCCGCAGCGTGCAATGTTGTTAGCCGAAGCTCGGCAGTTAGGCTTGCCACTGTTTGAAGGATTNAAGGGATTTGCAAAACGAAGTGAACGCCGTTGTGGCAAGCCCGTTTCACTNANGAATAGCGAGTGTGCCTCAGANNCAACTATNTTGCTTCACCATCCGGTATTGTTAGCCGAAGATTCTGTGCTTGAGGAAGTGGGTGNGCAACTNGTGCAGTTGTTTGATCAAATGGGATAGGACGAATGTTATTTTTACTTACCAATGATGACGGCATCGACGCCCCGGGNATCCAGGCACTGGAGGCATTTGCGNGACAATTGGGGGACGTTGTTGTCGTGGCACCTAACGGCCCNCGNTCTGGTTTTAGTCATCGCGCGACGATGTACGAGTCGATGGAACTGNAANAANTGGATAATGAGCATTACGCTTGCAGCGGCACGCCGGTGGATTGCGTTCGAGTTGGTTTGGCTCATTTAGGGCTGAAGCCCGACTGGGTACTTTCGGGGGTGAACGCAGGGGCCAATTTGGGGGTCGATCTGTACATGTCCGGTACCGCCGGGGCTGCTCGTGAGGCAGCTATTCTGGGGGTGCCGGCGTTCGCATTCTCTCACTATCACCGCGCGGAATCAATGATTGACTGGCTGGCAGCCACGAATGCCTGTGCCAAGCTGTTTGATCAGTATTATTCTCGAGAACTTTTTGGCGGTGAGTTTTGGAATGTGAATTTCCCGGACTCGGAATTTCTTGAGACGGGAAAGGCGGAGGTGGTTGAAGTTGCTCCTGATCCGAGCCCGTTAACCCTCGAGTATTCGGAGATTGAGGGGACTCTGCAATATAAAAGCCATTATCACGATCGACCTAGAGTCGAACAGTCCGATGTGCATCGCTGTTTGACAGGTGCGATTACGGTAAGCCGGGTGCCCCTTTTTTAAAAAACAAGAAAACAGGCTGGAGTCGAAAGAGAACGATGGAAAAGATTAAGCAGATGCGACAGCTAATATCCTTTTTGCTATTGGCGGTAGTGTACATGGTTAGTGATACGTTACCTGCTCAGGATGATGATGCAAAGAAGGGAATGGACGAACAGTCGCAGGTGAAGGTTCAGGAACTTTATCAGCAGTTTGAATCTCAGAACCGGGATCGCGAATTTCAGAAGGCAGGCGAAACGCTGACGAAAGCTCTGAAGCTCCAAGAGGTTCCCACTTTTTACTATCTGCGTGGCCGCGTACAGTTTCGTCTTGGACAATTCGAAGCATCGGTTAAGAGTTTTGATGCCTACGTTAAAGCTGCCCCCAATGCTGAGTCGCGACAGTGGGAACGGGGCATCAGCATGTA
>PAJC01000123.1 GCA_002705165.1 Planctomycetaceae bacterium
GTGCCGGCGCCGTTTGGCTCCGACATCGGTGGGCCCAACCCGGCGTTCATTGCTTTCAACGCGGACGTCGCGTTCGACTCATACCTCACCGTCGGGGAGGAGAACCCCACCTCTGGAGCGATCTCGACGATAGGACTCGACTTAAGCGCCTGGACCGAATCGGCCGGGTTGAGCGTATCGGCCCATTTAACAACCGCAGCTAATGTCGTTTTGGCATCACGGCCACTTAGCTCAAGTCGAGCGCGATACCGAATTCCATTATCAGGTAGAAGAAAAGATGGAAGGATGTCCGCAACAGGAGCTCCAATCATCTGTGGGTGCTTTACTAAAGGGCGACCTTCATAAGTGACTCGATAAATTCGACCATGTTGTGCGTCGCGGTTAGGATCCCGCATATTATGTTGCATGTGTCCAATTAATGCGTTACTCCAGTCTGATACATACAACGCTCCATCGCCTCCAACTTCAATGTCAGATGGTCGAAACGTGGGATCCGAGGAATAGAGGATAGGCTCGATTTCTTCAGCCGTGATATCAGCACCATCGTATTTTACTTCGTGTTGCAAGACGCCCTGGAATCCAATCACATTACAGATCAAAAAATTCCCGTTGTTGGCTTTAGGGAAGTGACTGCTTGAAAGGATACCGGTAGCTGCGACTGGTCGCACTCGCTTCTTAAACCACGGTTTATTTCCCGTCCCTTTCCCAATATTGACGTAACTGCCGGTGCCGCCTGTTCCATCGTTAGCGAATTGGAAGCCCCATTGATCAAAGACATCACCATGTGGGTTCGGTCCAATCGGGAAGATGAAATCCATTTCAAAGGTTCGAGGGTCGAATCGATAGACTCCGGAGGCAGTCGAGCGATAAGTCTGCGTTGGGGTTTCCATGTTGGCGACGTTGAAGATACCACGACTCCAATACAGCCCACCATCGGGTCCGATGACAAATGCATTGGCACTATGGTGAGTGTCTGCGCTGGAAACCCCCTGCAACATACGGATTTTTTCATCGGCCATCATGTCTCCGTCAGTATCTTTGAGAAACCAAATTTCAGGGGGTGCGGCAACTAGCATTCCCCCTCCCCAAAACTCGATTCCCGTAATGCTGTTGAGCTTGTCTGCAAAGACAACACACTCATCAGCCTTTCCATCCGCGTCGTGGTCAGGAAAGGCAAGGATACGGTCAGTCCGCGGCTGCCTTGGATTCCAGTGCGGGTACGATGGCCAAACAGAGGCGTAAAGCACGCCATTGGGATCCACGCACATTTGGACTGGGTTGATAAGTTCCGGAAATTCAGCCTCTGAAGCAAACAGGTTAACCTTCATTCCCTTAGCGATGGTCATTTTACTAATTGCATCTGCACCTTTTAGATAAGGGTGAACTCCACCAGTCAGCGATCCTGGCTTGTTTGTTTTGACGACCAATTCATCAGGAAGGTTATCGTCTTTAACGGTAAAGTCATTACCATTGGCGGATGCCCAAATCAGCTCATCGCGGTTGCTTGTCATGCCATCGAAGATCTCCATTTCTCGTTTCATCACATCAGCGTTGGACTGACCAAACCAGTTTAATGTGGAGCGGCCACCGTAGACGTTGTACCCGTCGACAACTCGATAGCGGCTAAACCAGTAGTAATTGCGTTCCAGTACAGCTTCCCGAATACGTTCGATATGCGAACGCTTCGCCATTTGGGAGGCATTCACACCAAACAGCCTCTCGATGATGACTTTAGCAACCGCATCTGCGCCGTGGTCAAGCAGGTGGACACCATTAAGCGTTAGTGGTTTGTCCGCCGTTTTATACAGAGAAATAGAAGGTGTAAAAATGTCGACGAAGTGCACGTCCTTAGCATTACACACTTCGGACATGGTAGTGGTGGCCGCCGCCAGGTTTTGATTGTTTGCCTCACCATTCGGAAGGTGAGGGCTCTTATGGTCTTCGTGAGCGATCGGCGAGAAGATAACCACCATGGGGGCGGATTCACCGTTGTAGCGTTGTTCCAGCATTCCATCGATCATGGTTGCCAGATTTTGTTTCAAGGCCGGGAGGTAATCCGGCCCCTTGAGTGCTTCGTTGTATCCGAAGAAACAGAATACGACATCAGCCTGAACCTTGGTAAGCCATTGATCAGCAGAACCAAAGTTGTTGGAACGAGGGCGTACGTTGATTTCATCGCCGGTGAATCCCAGGTGTCTGAAAGAGACTTTGTGTTTCGGGTATATCGCCTGAATATAAGACTCCAGCCAACCCTGATGCTGCATCCGATCGGCCAGATTATTCCCGATGACAGCGATTCTTGCTGCTTGCGGTAAATCCAATGTCTGAGCCTGTACTTGCTGCAAAGTGGCGAAGAAGAAAAGAAGTGTGAATATCGAAAATGCGAAGCGACGCATAGGAGATCCCTTTAGCAAGCGTTAATCGGTCATTTTTGAAGCTGGGTTGTACCGTTGAGTGTATCATGTAACAAACCTTTCATGTTGCTTTTTGGTGGACGACTCGATGCTCATTTTCCCTAGTAAGAAAACAACGCGGCTTAGCTTGATCTTCCTAAGTATATTTTTTTCCACCGTTGTAAACGCAGAACAGAAAAAGCCAAATATTCTACTTTTGCTGGCGGATAATTGGGCTGCACCTCACGCGTCCATCATGGGTGATAAGTCTGTCAAGACGCCGACCTTCGATCGTCTCGCTCGTGAAGGCGTTTTATTTACGCATGCCTTTTGTCAGGTTCCATCGTGCTCGCCAGCTCGGGCGGTAATGTTGACCGGCCAGGCTTCTCATCGGCTTGAGGATGCGGCCAGTCTGTGGGGTAAGTTTCCCGCAGAGCTCGAAACCTATCCGGCGTTGCTGGAACAGGCCGGATATTTTACCGGTTACGCGATTAAGGGGTGGGGCCCCGGTCGATACCGGGGTGAGTATCACAAGAAGGTCAATCCCGCTGGGAAGTCCTTCGCTTCGTTTGAGGCCTTCCATTCACAGGTGCCTGATGAAACTCCTTTCTGTTTCTGGTTTGGATCACACGATCCGCACCAGCCATGGAATCGGGGTTTCGACTATCGCGGGGATCTTGATCCTGCCAAAGTTCATGTGCCAGCCTATTTGCCGGATCATCCGATCGTTCGTAAGACGATCGTGGACTACTACTCCGAGATCCAGCGATTTGATCACGAGTCTCACAAAATTCTCGAACTTCTGAAAAACAGAGGCCAGCTCGACAACACTTTGGTCGTCATGCTTGGTGACAACGGATGGCAGACACCACGTGGGCTAGCCAACGTTTATGACGCCGGTACTCATGTTCCGATGGCAGTTCGCTGGCCGGAAGTCATTCGCCCAGGGCAAACTGGTGATAAATTTATCAGCTTCGAGGATCTGGCTCCCACTTTTTTAGCAGCTGCCGGTCTGCCGGTTCCGGAGGCCATGACGGGCAGTAATTTCTTACCACTGGTATCCGTGTTGGCAGGCAAAGAATTGGCATGGCGTGATGCGATGTTCTTGGAACGTGAAAGGCATGCCAATGTTCGGGGCGGTGACCGCTCCTATCCATGTCGTGCTGTGCGGACGAAGAAATATCTCTACGTTCGTAATCTGGCTCCCGAATTGTGGCCGGCCGGTGATCCACAAGTGCATCATGCCGTCGGCCCTTTCGGTGATGTAGATAATACGCCCTTCAAAGAATTGATACTTTCGCTCCGGGACACGCCCCAAATGCGTCCGTTCTTTGAACTTGGCTTTGCAAAGCGTCCGGCCGAAGAGTTGTATTTGCTCGAATCCGATCCAGATCAGATCCACAACGTTGCAGCGCAATCAAAATATAAAACAGTGATTGACGAACTTTCTAGAAAACTGGACGACTGGATGGAAAAGACCGATGACCCGCGAAGCGTCGATTCGAAGACCGATCTCTTTGATAAGTATGAATATTTTGGCGGCGCTGCTAAGTAAGTTTAACTCGGCACTCCATTTTATTCAGATTTGGGCGGGATTTGGTTTTCGTTTTCACCGGTTGTATACGCCAGTCGCTACTTGTGTTCGGCCATTTCTTCAAAGATGGGCTTGAGCAGCGGGCGGATGAATCGTTCCGCTCCGGCATGCGAGAGATGATCGTGATCAGTATAGAAAAGTGTGTTGTCTTCTGTGAGGCGTGCGTAACCGTCATTCGTGAAGATTGTGGAAGCTGGATCGAATACAGTCACATTCGGTAACTTTAGACTCCGAAGAATCCTTCTTACATTGATTTGTCGCTGAGCATGCTTTTTCTCAGAGACACCAAGAGGAGTTGGTTGGTTCGTTCGTAAGGCGGTAACAATCTCATAGATTGGATCGTGCTGTTGAAGTGGTACTTGTTCCATAAGCCAAACTCGGATTCCGAGCTTATTTAGTTGTCGCAACGTATTTATCAAATTTCGTTGGAATGCTTGTTGAGCCGAGGCCTTGCTGATTTCTGAAGTCTGATCATCCGTTATCAGGAATTTGTTAAGACCTGTCGCATTGCCTTCGATATTATCGGACCAACGGGCAGCCATGATGACATGAGTGATCTTTTTACGGCGAATGAAGTCGAGTACCCCTTCGTGCCAAATGAGTGTGTCGTCACGGTCATAGGCTCGGTAAGTATCTAGGACAGGCATCGTGCCTCCGCGCGTAGCAATAAAACCGCTAATGTCATGTTGCTTTGCCAGTCGACTACATACATCTCCCATTACCATGGCATGGCTATCGCCCCATACTAAGAGGCGGGGATGACCGGGAAGAATTTGTGAGCTACCAATGGATGGCAACTGATCCAATTGCGGATCCCAAACTGAATTGCGCATGTAGCGGACCGGTGACTTGGCGGTCTTAAGAATGGAAGTAACCTTATCCCCCCAACGTTTTGGTAGGCCGTCCCATTCTGAAATCCCAGCGCCGGTAGCAAGAATCAGTATAGAAAATGTACTAGATGTCAGAATCAATCGTTTCTGGTTCGGGAGCAGATGGCCTAGTCTGAACGGAGTTTCAATAAAGTGATATGAAATTGCGCCCGCTAAGAAACTTAATGCTAATCCAAGCAGGGCAACAGAGGTTCCCAGCTCGAAGCGGTTTATGTATCTGAGATAGACCATGATTGGCCAGTGCCACAGATAGAGGGAGTATGAAATTTTTCCTATGTAGGTCAGAGTTGGTACTTCCAGAATTCGTGAGATTCTGGTTTTGAATTGGTGACCGGAGTTAAAGTAAATCAGACCAACTGTGGCGAGACAGGGCCAAAGGGCTGCAATGCCCGGAAAGACGGTCTCTTTGCTGTAGGCAAAGAAGGTAAATAGGATACCCGTTAATGATAGGCAGGAGCCCCACTCAGCTAACGATCTTTGTGCCGGCTTTAGTTTGGGGACAAAAACGAGCAGAGCTCCCAGGAGTAATTCCCAGGCTCGCATTGGTAACAGAAAGAATGCTTTTGTTGGATCGATGTTCATGACCCACAAGTTCAAGCCAAAGGAGAGAACTGCGAGGGAAGCCAAAATGATAAATAGTTTTTTGGGCGAGCAGTGACGGCAGAAGATTAGTAGCAGAGGGAAGAACAGGTAAAACTGTTCTTCCAGAGCCAGTGACCAGGTATGTAATAAAGGTACTAATTCTGCTGGACCGGCAAAGTAATTGAAGGAATTGGCAAAGTAAATATTAGAAACTAAAGCTACCTGAGCGATAGCTGATTCGGCTAATTTGTCATAGTCGTCAGGAACCAGCCACCAGTACCCTACTAGCAGTGTGCTGGTAGTCATTACCAACGCAGCTGGCATTAGTCTGCGGACACGCCGACCGAGGAATACTCGAATCGAAAATCGATTGTTCCGTTGAGCTTGAAGAATAAGGTTGGTAATTAAAAAACCAGAGATGACGAAGAATATATCAACCCCAACAAATCCCCCGGTGAAGCTGATGCCAGCATGGAATAATAGTACGCCAATGACAGCAATGGCTCTCAAACCATCTATGTCCGCTCGGTATTTCAGCTTTTCCATCGCTTTGTCGGCTCAAGCCATTTCCAAAATGAACTGTTGGTCTATTTACATAGTCGTAGAGAACTATATAGATAGACATAGATGCTTTGAGCTTCATCCGTGAAGCAAAAAATTAAGACACCTTCAGCCCTTCAATGTATTACGAATAGCGATTTTGATTCAATATGAATCACAAACGACTAGGACTTACGTATGAGATAGGAAACAACTAGAAAGCGAAAAGAAAAACTAGTAGGACGGCTAAGATTAGCTAGCCAAGGAGATCTAATCTACCAATTCTCCAAATTGCGGTTTTGACTAGCGCGGTTTACCCGGCCGGTGATGATGAGCGTCATGGAAGTACCAAAGTGCTTCCTGCTCTAATTCCTGTTTGAATTCAATCCATTGGCAGTATTCAAGCCACTGACGATTCCAGAAAACTAATGCATCTTTTGGGATCTCATTGATAACAACTTCGCTCATTGTAAAACTCCTTTTTACAAGTAAACACCAAATGTTTGGGAGGAACGTACATATCTGAGATGGAATCAGACCACTCAGTTCTTTTGCTACAAACATGATCGTGGTCAGGTGTGACACGTTTGGTCACCAAGGTNTATTAAATACGAAAAAAGAGAAAAAAGAGTTCGGGAGAATNCTCTANCAAACCACGATNGTCNTNTCTAGAAACTTAGAACNGTACCCAACGCAGCAACTTCCGATACTTCAGCAGAATGAATACCCTTTGCTAATTCAAACCCTTTCGAAGTGAGTGAGAACTCTCCGCCAACCTGATGCATTACCAAACCCGCATTGCAAAGTTGACGAAAACCATCCAGAAAACGAACCGTTATCTCTGGTTCTGTTCGACTACGGAACATTACATGGGTGTCGACAGACTGTTCCACGTAAACAGCTAGCATGCGTTGAGCAGATTCAAATTCCGTATTATTGCTCTTCAGTTCGATGACACCTCGCTTCCGAGTAATCGACAGGATGGTTCGGGCTTCAATGGATAGCTCGATCTCATTGCTGGTCGGATTTACTAACCGATTGGAAGCTAACTGAGCTAATGCTGCTAGTGTTGGAACGCTATGCGTCAGATCTTTCCAGAGGTTNGCCTGCCCTGTAGCACTTGCAATAAAAGAGGGAAGATTCATAGCTAATAGTCCTTCAATCGTTGTTCTTGACAACTAGGTAGATAGTTTATNGAGTAATATCATGCCTCCACCTAAATATCCACCTAAATATAAGATAGCCAGTGCCAGCAGGATATTTAGACAGATCAACAAGACTCCGGTTAGTACACTAAACAAAAGTGTCTGTCTGAGAGTCAATTTTAAGCTGAACCTCCCAATTCCCATAATGACGGGCAAACTAAAGAGTCCATAGCCAAAGTACGCGGCTATCAGAAAAATAGCGGATAAGATCCAGCTTCTTCTATAGAGGCTACGTTTGTTTATCAAGCAACTGGCAAGATGGTTTTGGCCAATNCTGCAAAGTGCTGCGATAGCCATGACCAGCAGGGCAACAAAGCTACTAAGGGTTGCCCCAAATAAGAATAGTGTAATCATAGCTACAGTTGTACTTTCNGATTTTAAGGATATCAACCTACCACTCCCTTCCGCANNATGCTTGACNATGCTTGCGCCCCGCCTCGGGAGTAGGAACAACCCCGTTAATCCGTACGACCCATTCTCAATTGCACGAGATTTAAATTTGCTCTGAGAAAAGAGACTTTTGATCGCATAAGTAACGTAAGTTTCATTCACAGCCATTGCGCTTCGGCGTTGAGAGAGTAAGAGTAGATAGGAACCGCTTCGTGATTCAAGCAACCAAAAAAGACGTATTTGAAGAAGATTCCAAGTCAGCAGCTAATGTAGTTGGGACCCGGCAGGAAACTACCACCCGCAGTGAATCTCGCAACATCACTGATGACCCCATTCGCATGTATCTGATGCAGATGGGAGAAATCCCTCTTTTGTCACGAGANGAGGAGCTAAGNTACGCTAAGGAAATNGAAGCGACACGGTATGATTACCGCAATACGATGTTGGCAACCAACTATATGTTGCAAGCTGCGGTTTCTATGCTTGATAAAGTACTCAATGGAAAGCTTCGCCTGGACCGTACTATTGAAGTCTCTGTAACGAATGCCTCTGGTAAAGAAGCCGTTCTCAAACGACTTGGACCAAATCTGGAAACGATCCAGGAATTGCTGAAGCTGAATCGCCGCGATTTTAGTGAGGCGATTTATAAGAAGAATTCAAAGAAGAAACGTCATGAAGCCTGGCGTCGGATGGTGATTCGACGCAACAAAGCGGTTCGTCTGATTGAAGAGATGAATCTGCGTACGAACAAGTTGCAGCCAGCATTTAAAGAATTATGTAAAATCCAGAACCGCATGGTGTCCCTGAAACAGCAGTTGGAATGCGTAGAAGATGGAACGGCTGATTCATGGACAGATCCTGATGCACTCAAGACCGAATTGATTCATCTGATTAAAGTGACTCAGGAAAGCACCAACACACTCACACGCCGCGTTGANAACACGATCNTATTCCGTGATCAATATGACGAAGCAAAGCGTAAGCTGTCTGCCGGAAATCTGCGACTTGTTGTGTCCATCGCCAAGAAATATCGTAATCGTGGTCTCACCTTTCTGGATTTGATTCAGGAAGGCAATACCGGTCTGATGCGAGCGGTGGAGAAATTCGAATATCGACGAGGATATAAATTCTCAACTTATGCAACGTGGTGGATCCGTCAGGCGATTACTCGGGCAGTTGCTGATCAAAGTCGAACGATTCGTGTTCCAGTTCATATGGTCGAAGTAATGACACGAGTTCGAAACTTAAGTCAGGAATTGGTTCAAATTCTCGGACGAGATCCTTCACCGGAAGAAGTCGCAGAACATGGAGGTATGGAACTCTCTGACGCTCAGTGTATTCTGATGATGCTCAAGCAACCGCTATCTCTTGATCAAACCGTAGGTGATAGCGATGAAAATGAATTCGGTGATTTCATCAATGATCATCGAGAATTNGATCCGCTCGCCCGAGCTAATCACGATGCTCTAACTACAGAATTGAAAGAAGCGATGGAAGTGTTAAGCTGGCGAGAACGCGAGATTCTAAAATTGCGATACGGACTTGGTGACGGTTACTGCTATACGCTTGAAGAAGTGGGACGCATCTTTCAGGTGACCCGGGAAAGAATTCGGCAGATTGAGAACAAGGCTGTGCAGAAACTACAGCAACCGTTCCGATCGAAAAAGTTGAAGTCATTCCTTGACTAATCTTGTGGNAACCAACATTCACGCAACTCAATGACACGTTAAAATAGATGGNAGTTTGAATAAGCTTCCATCTATTTGTTTGTAGTACTATGAGCCGAANTTACCTCNCCATTGGTCTGTTATTGAGTTGTTGTTTTGTTAGCGCNGTCCAGGCTAAAGAACGCCCNAATATTCTCTTCATTTTTACGGATGACCANTCGCACCGTACTGTGAGTTGCTATGACNAGGCTTACGACTGGGTCAATACCCCGAATATTGATCAGTTAGCGTCAACGGGAGTTCGATTTGCTCAGGCCTATATTGGGACATGGTGTATGCCATCACGCGCCACCCAGTTGACCGGCTATCATCAGTTCGGTGTGGAGTCGATGAGGATGGAAGGTGTGTATCCCGGGAGTGCCTATGACCCGNAGAAAACTCCTTTTTGGCCGAGTGTTTTCCGTCGGCATGGGTACACAACCGCACAGATCGGNAAGTGGCATACCGGTATTGATAATGGTTATGGTCGCGACTGGGATCACCAGATTGTTTGGAATCGTCCCGCTCATCCGGATAATGCGGGCAATTACTTTGATGACCAAATTGTTGAAATCAACGGTGTAAGCACTCGCGTGCAAGGTTACACCACGGATTGGTACACGGAACGTGCCGCCCAATTCATTCGCGGTGACGACCGTGATGATGAGCAGCCTTGGTATTTGTGGTTGTGTTATGGAGCAGTCCACGGACCATTCACTCCAGCCAAACGTCACTTTGATGCCTACCCGGATGCACAAGTGCCTGTTCCCCAAGATATCTTTACCGGTGTCAATCGGGCTGATAAGCCAAAGTACGTCCAAATNCGCGATCGATGGGGCTTAGATAAAAATGGTGTGCCGGAATTGAAATCAGGAGTNCAGCAACGAACCGTAAAGAATGCNCCCATTCACGGCAACANGTTGCAGAACTGGGTACGCCAATATCAACAGGGTGTGCTAGCTATCGATGATGCTGTTGGAAAATTAGTTAAGACATTGAAAGAGACGGGGCAATACGAGAATACTTTGATCGTGTTCGCTGCGGATCAGGGAATTGCCTGGGGACAAAAAGGATTCCAACAGAAAATTGCACCGTATGATGCCAATATTCGCGGTCCTTTGATTATGAGCTATCCGGATAAGATTCAGGAGGGTGGAGTTGTGAATGAGCCTGTTGGAGGAGTTGATTTGCCACCGACGTTTTTCCACTATGCGAGCCTGCCATTACCATGGCAAATGCACGGACATAATTTAGCCCCAGTCCTCAAAAATCCGAAAAAGAAATGGCGACATCCAACGTTGACGGTCATGACCGGGCAAAATTATGGAAGTGCAACCGACGTGGTACCGACGGATGACAATATTTTGTTGGCGACAGCGAAAGTTCCATGGTGGGTATCACTCGCTGAGGGAGATTTTAAGTACATTCGTACTTTGGTCGAAGGTGAAGTTGAAGAACTTTATGATCTGAAGTCAGACCCGGATGAATTGGTGAATCTGGCTATGAATCCTAAGTATCTCTCGAAATTGCGTTCTTTGCGATCTGCCACCATCGCTGAACTCAAACGAACGAATGCTGGAATGGTCGGTAATCTTCCCGGTTTTTCGACACCCAAGTAACCCTCGCGGCTGTCCTGCCAGTGCCAAAGTATCTGTCAGGAGCCTTCACTTAATGGCTCTTCACCTGTTGAACGATGGCTTGTTTTACCTTCTTATGCCCAATTGAATTAAAAGGTCATGTTGTGATGAAATCGCTTCGATGTTTTCTTCTTCTGTTTTGTTGCCTTAGTAGCAGTTATTCCGTTCGTTCAGCCGAAGAAGCTACCGCAATCAAAAAACAGCCTAATGTGCTCCTAATATGTATCGATGACCTACGACCTGAGCTGCGGTCTTTTGGGGCCGAATACATTCATTCTCCCAATATCGACGCTTTAGCAGCGGCTGGTCGTGCTTTTCATCATCACTTTGTACAGGCACCGACATGTGGTGCCTCTAGATATACATTGCTTACTGGGCAGTACGGCCCAGCAAGCAATGGAGCATTATTTCAACGGGCATCTAGAGTGAAGACAGATGCCGCTTCAGTAAGTCCAAGCTTGCCAGCCTGGTTTCGTCAGCATGGTTACACGACGGTTTCTGTGGGAAAAGTTTCGCATCATCCTGGCGGTCGNGGTGGGCCNGANTGGAATGANAAAAACCAANTAGAAATGCCTCACAGTTGGGATCGCCATTTGTTACCAGCCGGAGCATGGCAGCATCCANGGGGATGGATGCACGGTTTAGCGAATGGGGAAATACGGAAAAATGCTAAGGAGATGGATCTTTTTCAGGCTCAAGCCGGAGGTGATGAGGCCTACCCGGATGGAATTTCGATAAATGAAGCATTGCAACAGTTGACATCTTTGGCAGAGTCAAAGGCTCCGTTCTTTCTGGCAGTAGGAGTGTTAAGACCACATCTGCCATTTGGTGCACCGGCCAAGTATTTTGAACTTTATAAAGACACGGAATTGCCGAGGATAGCTCACCCTGAAAAGCCGGCTGGGAAAACGACTTGGCACGGTTCAGGTGAGTTCATGAAATACAACCGTTGGGGACGGAATCCCAATACGGATGCCGACTTTGCGATCGAGGTACGAAAGGCATATGCTGCCTGCGTGAGTTACGCGGATGCACAAGTAGGGCGGTTGATGAATCGATTGGANCAGTTANATCAACGTGACAACACGATCATCGTCCTGTGGGGAGATCATGGCTGGCACTTAGGTGAACACTCAATTTGGGGAAAACATGCTTTGTTTGAAGAGTCGTTGCATTCTCCGATGATCATCAGCACACCTAAAATGAGTCATGCCGGGGAAGCGACGCAAGCAATGGTTGAAACGCTTGATATCTTTCCGACATTATGTGAACTTGCAAAGCTGGAGACTCCCGCCAACCTGGATGGAGTCTCGCTTTTACCTTTACTACGTAATCCGCAGGGTAAAGGACACGCAGCCATTGGTTACGCAGGTCGGGCCAAGACAATTCGCTCAGATACCCATCGGTTAATCCTCCATAATGACGGTTTTGCTGAGCTGTATGATCATACTTCGGCCGAGGACGAGACCCATAACGTTGCCGAGGCTTATCCGGAGATTGTCTCCGTACTGACGAAAGAATTACAACGACGTCTTGGCAGGTAAGGGCTTTTATGTCACCNATTACNGCANAACAATTNGAGCATTTNCAGCAACNNGGCTATGTTGTTTTGCGAGAGTATTTNTCNGGCGNTGAAGTNGCCGAAATGCTNANTGAGGTNCANCGATTCATNNATGATGTCATTCCCACGNTGGCTTCNGAAGAAGCTTTCTATGAAGACAAATCACGGCCTGAGACGCTGAAGCAAATCCACCGCATGTGTGAATACGACAGTTTTTTTACCAAACAAATGACAGGGCCACGTTTTTTACCTCTCGCTCAAGCACTGCTGCAGGCGGATGTCGTTGTGAAGAATATGCAGTACTTTAACAAACCACCGCTGGTCGGTGTACCCACACCACCCCATCAGGATGGCTACTACTTCATGCTCGAGCCCAACGAAGCATTAACGATGTGGTTAGCACTGGAACATGTTGACGAAGAGAATGGTTGTGTCCGGTATATCCCCGGTTCACATTTGACAGGCATGAGACCTCATGGAAAATCCGGCACCCTCGGGTTCTCTCAGGGGATTCAGGACTATACCGAGGAGGACATGCAAAGGGAGCATCCTATTCCGGCGGAGCCGGGAGACCTGATAATCCATCACGCAATGACGGTCCATCGAGCTAATGGAAATCAATCAGAGTTCCGACATCGTCGAGCGATGGGAATGGTGTATTATTCCGCTGAAGCGACGGTGGCCTCCGACAAAGTCACAGCGTATCAACAAAGTCTGGTGGAAGAACTGACAGTTGAAGGAAAAATTTAACTACAAATTCTGCTAGCTCTTGGATAAATTGCCGATGGCTTCTTCAATTAGCTTTTTCGAAGCTAGGACCCCTGGTATTGGTTTGAGCTTATTGCCTTCCCATTCGATTGTGAGGAATCCGCGATAGTCTCCGTGATCAATAATTTTCAATAGTCGGTTATAATCGAAATGAGGCTGTTTGCCATTGTCATCGAAGCTGTGCATTTTACAGCTAATAGTGACGGTATAGGGCATCATGGCTTTCGTACCGTCATATACGTTGTTAACCTGTTTCCCAAAGTCAGGCATTAGCTTTAAGGCAGGATGATCCAGTTGTTTACAAATTTCGGCGAGAAAAGTTCCACGTTGGCTTAACTTGGAAGCGCCGGGTTCAATAACGATCATGACATCTTTCTTCGCTGCGGCGTCAGCTAATGGTTTTAAGGCTTCGATACTCGCCTGAATACCTTTTGGCTCATTTTCTCCCGGGGCTCGTAGGAATACACGTAAGTACTGTGCACCGAGCGTCGCAGCACGATCGATGGATGGAAGCAGATTCCGGCGACTTGCTTCGGCTTTTTCCGGGTGGGCATCGAGTGCCCCGGTCATAAGTAGAAAGGCTTGTGTCCCGGCATCGTCACAGCGCTGACGAAGTTTGCTGAGGTAGTCTTTATCGTCTAGTTTGTCTGCTGGGAGTCCGCCTTCCCAAAGATCAATTGCCTTGATACCGAAGGTGTCGACGGTGTATTGAGGGTAGTCGAGTGGATCTAGCGATCCATCTTTGAACATGCTTCGCAATGAATACTGACTTAAACCGATTTCATATTTGGGAGTTTCCGCAAAGGTATTGGCGTGTAGCAGACCAGGTAATGCTACGCCCGCGAGGGCTATTTGACTTGTGTGAGAAATGAATTGTCGACGTGAGGCGTTCATAATGTTTTCCCTTTGTATTCTTAGAGCTTGTGGTGACAGGATTATACCTCAGGATGAGGGAGGTTTCCGTCCGGCAATCTCCACAAGAATTGTTTAGGTTTGTGAATTCGGAGAATGAGTTGTCTATAATAAAGTACTTCATCTGAAATTTCTAATTGAATATCTATTCCAATGTTGCTTCGGCGTCTTAGCTTGTCTCTGCTTGTGTCCCTGCTTGTGTGCCGGCCTGTTCTGGTGGTTCGTGCTCAGGATGAATGGCAATATTCGGAGGTCGAACGGCCCGAAATACCAGTGGTTGGTCTGGAGGCTTGGCCGCGTTCTGAATTAGATCGCTTTGTGCTGGCAAAACTGGAAAGCAAACAATTAGTCCCGGCACCTCAGGCCGATAAAACGATTTTAGTTCGTCGGCTTTATTTAGATTTATTGGGCGTACCACCGACGGTAGAAGAACAAGATAAATTCCTTCAGGATGACCGTCCCGATGCGTATGGCAATCTCGTCAATCGGCTGTTGGAAGACAAACGGTATGGTGAGCATTGGGCACGATATTGGCTGGATCTGGCTCGGTATGCTGATACTGCGGGCTATGAAGGAGATCCAGACCTGCCTTATGCGTGGCGTTATAGAGATTACGTAATCGACTCACTCAACCGTGATAAACCGTATGATAAATTCGTTCTTGAGCAATTGGCCGGTGACGAGTTAGTGGATATTACCGGCGCAGGGGAACTTCCGAATCCTTCCGCGGAAAATTTGGTTGCACTTACTTTCCTGCGTCTCGCGCCGTTTACGGAACCACGTGGGGATGAAACCCGTCACGAAATGCTAAGTGAAATGACGACGACCGTAAGTAG
>PAJC01000124.1 GCA_002705165.1 Planctomycetaceae bacterium
GATTTACCGATAGCAGTTGGATTGATCTCAGATTCGAATCACAACGGCAAAATAGTCTGGGAATTTGGCGAGAGTGTACGCAAGCACCAATTGCTTTTTTGTCAGGACGATCCCAAAGCAGAATTAGTCACTTCCACAGATAAGTACGGCTATTCTGACCCTTGGCATTACGATACGCTCGGTTATCTCGATTTGGGCAAAGAATTTGCCAGGGCGCTCCATGACCTACGGCGCACTCAAAACCACGATTGAACAAAACCACTTAAATCAGCTCTTGGATCAGCTGCCCATCCGGGAGTACCGCAATGGGGCGGCCTTCTCGGGTAATCGTTTGCCATTGTGGCTCGATGCCGAGATGGCGATAGACCATGGCGAGGATGTCATTAGGATGAATGGGGCGGTCAATAGGCGACTCACCGCGAGAGTTTGAGGTTCCAAGAATCTGACCAGTCTTCAGACCACCGCCCGACAACAAAATGCTCATCAACGGTCCCCAATGGTCTCGGCCACCTGTTTTGTTAATTCGTGGCGTACGACCAAATTCCCCCCAGACGAGCAATAGCACTTTTTTATCTAGTCCCCGTTGATAAAGGTCGGTTACTAGCGCAGCCACCATCTGATCAAGGGGTGGTCCTGACAAGTCCATACCTCGGCTCGGCCCAAGCGACCCGTCTTCTGGACGATGATCGTTGACGATATTTAAATGCCAATCCCAGCAGAGGGAGTCAGGTGCCGTGTTAATGGTTACAAAAGATACACCGGATTCCACCAGGCGCCTCGCGAGGAGAGCAGATTGTCCCCAACGATGCGAACCGTAGAGCTGATGAATGTGTTTCGGCTCTTCCGAAAGATCAAACGCCTTACGGGCTTTACCGCTAGCCACCATATCCAAAGCGACTTGACTAAAGCGGTCAATGCCAGCCATCCTGCGCGTGCGATCCATCTCTCGAGAAAAAGTATCAAGCGCGCTTAATAACGACCGGCGGTCGTCGACACGATCCAGGGTCATGTCATTAGCTAGTTCCAAATTGGAAGTTGCCTTGGACAGCAAGTCCACCTGATATTGGCTTCTGTACGGATCCTGCAATACGGTGAAAGCTCCATGTCCCGCTCCAAGGTGTCCCGCCCCCATCACTTCACCTATATTGGGATTTCGAGTCTGTTCCTCAGAAAGCAGGACATAGGGAGGCATTCCTGATTCCCTAGGTCCTAAAAATCGAGAAACCAATGAACCTGCAGAAGGATGCGAAGCCTGATTGTTCATCCCGCGATATCCGGTGGATAACCAGTGCGCTGCTACGAAGTGTCCGTTCTCACCATGAGAAAGACTACGGATGATATTGGCACGGTCTACAACTTGTGAAGTGCGCGGCATCGTTTCACAAAAACGCACCCCGCTGTGAAGCGTAGGAATCGTGCCATACGGGCCACGAATCTCTATCGGCGCATCTGGTTTCGGATCAAACGTCTCAAATTGTGAAGGCCCACCGCCTAGCCAAACCTGAATAACTGCAGTGTCCTTCGATACATTGTCGTTAGCTTCCTTAGCACGCACCACCTGATCAAGGCTAATGCCTAATCCGCCAACGGTAACGACCGATTCTAGAAATTGTCGTCGATGAGATAGTCTCATTAGTTATTTATTTTGGAGAGATTAACTGGCAAATTTACCTACAGTCATTTTAAGGACTCCATCGTCCACATTTCCATATCTTTTCGGAAATTCAGCAATACCATTATGCTCGTCCGGTGTTGGATATATACTTCATCGTACACTCCGTAGTAAAATCAACTTATGAAACGAATCCATCGCACGGCAGTCCGACCACGCTCCCCCCACATCTATTTCTATTGCGCCGTGTTATTAACTGCTTTGAACTCATTGTCAGTTGCGAAGGACGTGATCGATTTTGAAAACGATATTGTGCCAATCCTCACCAAAGGGGGGTGCAACGCGGGCGCGTGTCATGGCTCGGCTATTGGACGCGGTGGCTTCAAGCTCAGCTTATATGGTGGGAACCCATTCGCAGATTATAACGCCATCGTTCATGATATTCGGGGGCGTAGAATTAATTCTGCGAGACCTCGTGAGAGCCTCTTATTTCTGAAACCCACTGAACACGTCTCACATGGTGGAGGAACTCTTTTTGACGAAGAATCCATTAGCGCCAAGCTAATCCTAAAGTGGATTGCTCAAGGGGCAGAACAAACCAAAACACGATCGCTCATTTCGATTAATATCACGCCTCGGCAATTCTACTCCGAACAACCTAAATCACCACACCACGTGCGTATCACAGCCCAATACGACGACGGCACGACACGAGATGTCACTAAGTGGACGGTCCTTGAGCCCGAAGATGAATCCGCTGTCGAGGTCGACGACCACGAGTCGCGTTTAATCCCGCTTCGCCGGGGGCGTCATATCGTTACCGCACGGTACCTTACCATGGTCAAACCTATCGAATTGCTCATTCCACTCAATACGACCAAAAGACCGATTAACAAACCTCCCGTCTACAATTTCATAGACTCCGATCTTAATGCGACACTTCACACTTTGCGAATTACCCCATCAACGCAGAGCACAGACGGGGAATTTATTCGGCGACTATCGCTGGATCTCACCGGCCGACTGCCGTCGGTGTCGAGCGTTCGAACTTTTTTAGAATCCGCTGCGAAAGACAAACGCGAAACACTTATAGACGACTTACTGAAATCGACAGAATTCAACACATTCTGGGCCTATAAGTTCTCAGAACTTCTTCGGATACGTCCACAAAAGTTGGGTGCTGAAGGGGCCAACGCCTATTTTGAATGGTTGTCTGCGCAGATTGAAAATGGTGTGAATTATAAGAAACTTGTAACCGCGATGCTTCTTGCTAGCGGTGACGCTTATGCAGTCGGCCCGGCTAATTTTTATCGCACGATGCCCGATGCACGGCAACAGGCGGAATTTGCTAGTGAACTGCTAATGGGTACACGACTCCGTTGCGCTAACTGCCATAATCATCCACTTGATCACTGGACGCAGGATGATTACCACGGTTTAGCAGCCATTTTTGCGAAGCTCAATATCAACCAAAGCGTCACCGTAAACCCAAACGGAACCACGATACATCCCTTAACTTTAGAGCCCGCCACACCGAAACTCCCTGGCGGTCGTCCCGTTCCGCCCGACAGTCCCGACCCACGATTAGAGTTTGCTAACTGGCTAACCGAGGAGGGAAATCCCTACTTTGCGAAATCGCTGGTAAACAGGCTTTGGAAACATATGATGGGTCGGGGGCTCGTGGAACCGGTTGATGATTTCCGCGAAACCAACCCGCCAACACACCCCCTACTAATGGATAGGCTAGCGAGTGAATTCGTGAGCAGTGAATACGACATTAAGCACATTCTAAAAACGATTGCTTCTAGCGCCGGATATCAGCGAAGTGGTAAAGCGAACNAATCGAACAGANNTGACACCCAGTTCTACTCNCACAACCTTAGAGTGCCNTTGCATCCGTCGGTACATGCNGATGCCGTTACCGACGTNCTTGGGGTTCCCNCNCAATATGGAGAACAGCCTTTAGGAACGCGGGCTATCGAATTAATTAGCCCGGCTGTCGCTTCCAGAACACTCGACGTCCTAGGGCGATGTGGCCGTCAGGACTCTTGTGAAACAGAAGGTAATGGGACAAGTGGTCTCACACAAAAATTACATTACTTCAACGGGGAATTCCTTAACGGGAGAATCAGCCGTAACCATGGCAGATTATCCGTTTTAGTAAATGCGAACACCGCAGCAATTGATATAATCACGGAATACTATCTAGCAGCCTACAATCGATTTCCTACGACCAATGAGTCAACTTATTGGGTTGGGCAACTTCAATTGCAGACGTCGGCAGGTGACCGCCTAACTTTCCTGGAAGACTTTATCTGGGGGCTATTGGCGTCTAAGGACTTTACCACTAACCACTAACCACCAAGCCACCGGGCTTCCTCCTAACACGGAACCATAATCATGAAACTTTCCTTTATTCTGTTGGCCGCATTAACTGCTAGCACTGCATTTGCTCAGTCTGAAGTCAGAACAAAGACTCCGGCAGTTGATCAAAACCGAAATGAAATTGTCAAACGCTTTGATAAGGATAAAGATGGAACATTATCCACGGAAGAAGCTGCCATCGCTCGTAGCACACTCGCTAGGGAAAAGAAGACGCAACCACAACAACGAGATTACAAACTAGCGTTTACCGTAAAAGACCCCAACGAATTTAAACTCGAGGGCGGTAAGGAAGTGTTCTCGGGTCCCCAAGCGGGAGAAACTCTACCCAAACTTAAGGTCTCAGCCGTGACAGGCGACGATGCCGGTAAGACATTCAATGCGTTAGGAGACCATGATGGGCCGCAGATTATCATTCTGTCTGGTCCGAATCGCACCTCGATACGCGGGATCATCGGGATTCTCCGGTTAGTAGCCACGGTCAACGAAAATTCTAAAGAACGATTAGAACCTATTCTCGTTTATCTAGGCGATGATAAAAACCAGCTAGCAGAAAATGCTAATCGATACCTTCAATACATGAATGGCGACCCCACGATTGGCGTCTCTAACGATGGACGCGACGGGCCGGGAACCTATGGCCTAAACCGCAATGTAAGCATGACGATCATCGTCGCCACGGACGGGAAAGTGGTTTACAATTTTCCATTTCCTGAAGGCATGCTTACACCCGACCCACACGTCCTCGGTGCTATTAGTGAAGTCATTGGAACCAAACCAGAGGAAATGCGTGAATGGCTGATCAGGGCAGCTGACGAACGGGCAAGAACGGCGGCTACCAACGAACGGAACAGAACCGGCGGGGTTGAAATCAGGGCGTTACTGGCCCCGGTCTTAGACAAGAATGCATCTGACGAAGTTATAGACGCCGCTGCTAAAAAGATCGATCTCATACTCGAAGGCAATAAGGCAGCCGCTGCTAGTGTCGGTGCACTTGCGTCCCGTATGGTACAGGGCAATCTTGAAAATTACGGCACAAAAAGGTCCCAATACCACCTCTTTAAGTGGTCGAGGCTTTACGGTGTAAAACCAGCAGCTTCTACTGAAACCGGCAATTAATAAAGCGAATCGACTTATAATGCGTTCCCTTACAAAGAACACCAGAAAACGGTTTACACGACGTGATGCTATCTGCATTGGCGGACTCTCAGTATTCGGCATCGGTATTAACAAGTTGTTTGCTGGAAAAGTTGGATCGCAATCTAACGCTGCCAAGCAGTGCATCTTGATCTGGCTGGAGGGTGGACCAAGCCACCTTGAGATGTTTGACCCCAAGCCTGAAGCGCCCGAAGAGGTTCGAGGACCTTTGGGTTCCATTGCCACTACGCTCCCCGGCGTCCGTGTAAATGAATGCCTATCGCAGACGGCGAAGATTATGGACGACATCACACTCATTCGTTCAGTCACCTCCCCCCTAGGCGAGCACAACTTTGGTAGCCATTATTTACTAACAGGCTACAAACCGACACCCGCATTAGAATACCCGGCTCTTTGTTCGACCGTGGTGCAACTCCGTGAACAAAACGGCGTGTTACCACCTAACATTGCCGTGCCTCGATTCTCCAACAATCTTTCGGGTAATGGTTTTTTACCCGCTGCTACACAACCCTTCGCCGTCGGTGGCAATCCGCAAAACCAAAATTTCAAGGTAAGGGATCTGGAATTTTATCGAGGCTTAAATCTCCCACGTATCGATCGTCGAAAACGTCTTGTGAATACATTAGATGAATTCGCTGCAAGGTCAGACGCGGGGGTCAGCGGACTGGATCCTGACCTGGAGCGTGCTTTCAACCTACTTGCCTCCGAAGAAGCTAAGTCCGCATTCAACCTACAAAACGAATCCGTCGAAGTACGCAATCGTTATGGTTTAGGAGATCCCATCGGACAGAGCTGCCTATTGGCTAGGCGTCTGGTTCAACGGGGCGTTTCTTTTGTAACGGTTACCAGCTCTGGCTGGGATACGCATCAGAATATCAGTTCCTTGAAACGGCGTTACGAAACTGACCGCAACGCCAAACTGCCTTCCTTCGACCGCGCCTATAGCGCACTTATCACTGATTTGAAACAACAGGGAATGCTAGATGATACGCTCGTCATCGTCATGGGGGAGTTTGGACGTACTCCTAAAGTCAACGCAAATGGGGGGCGGGATCACTGGCCACGCGTCTTCAGCATTGCACTCGCCGGCGGCGGTGTTTCGGGTGGGCAAGTATACGGATCAAGCAATTCCCTCGGGGAATACCCCGAGGATAATCCAGTTACCCCCGCTGACATCACGGCGACTGTTTACACGCTGCTTGGTATCAATCCTAATCATGAGTTGCACACTCGCGATGGACGTCCAGTCCGCATCACACCCGAATCGGCTAATGTACTAAGTCAACTCTTTATCTAACCCAATACGAGTTCATCATGTCTTGGTGTTTCCGGGCTCTTCCGCTGCTCGCGTCCTTCTTACTAGCTTGTTTTACGTGTTCCGCGCAAGCCGAGACGGCAGCTCCCATCACATCGATAGCGATTAGCCCTGACTACACTTCGCTGGTCATGGCTTCGCAATCCGGATTAACTGTACGGAAAATAAAAAGCGGGGCCTCATCCGCCTCGCAAGAGCTTGACGCCGGGGCTGGATCAACCTATGAGATTCCCACTGCCAACATCCACGCTATTCGATTTTCCCCCACCGGAACTCGTCTATTAATCTGTGGCGGCCGACCTTCCGAATCATCATTTACTGGCATCTATACCTGGCCCGATATACAACCATTAGTCACGATAGAGAACGAAGGCGATTCACACCTTTGTGGATTGTGGCTGGACCAAGATACCATTGTGACCGGGGGCCTGGATGCTGTCGTACGAATATTGGAATCGGATACCCTATCGGTGACTCACGAATTGAAAGCGCATTCTGGAGGAGTCACCTCGCTTGCGACCTTCCCTGAACACCGACTGCTCGTCAGTGGTGGCCTTGACAACAGTCTGCGTGTCTGGGACCTGGACGATTACACGCTTCAACGAAGCCTGAATCAACACATTCAGCCGGTCACGGACCTAGCCCCTTCGCTTCCCGTGGTAGGGCTCCCGCTCGTCGCATCAGCAAGCAACGATCGTACGGTTCGTTTCTGGCAGCCGTCGCTAGGTCGAATGGTGAGATTCATTAAACTACCTTCCAAACCTCAGGCCATTACATGGTTAGCGGAGAATCAACTTGGTGCTGCTTGTAGCGACGGGATGCTCTATGTCGTTGACACTCTAAATGTCGAAATTGTGGTCGCGAGACATTTGAAAACCGGATGGTGTTATGACATCGACAAAGTACGTGACAAAACAAGCCTCTTTGTGTCAGGTACGAAGGGCCGGATCGAAACGGTTAATACTCCCTCTTTGCTAGGAAATGAACCGTAAACTATAGCTCTATTCCCCTGCGGCAGACGCTCGTGTGTCTGTACCCTTCACGTAGAATATAAAATCATTGCTGAATAATCCGTTAGGGTTCTGCATCTGTAACAGGTGCATTCCCGGAGTCGGCACAACGTTGAGGGTAATTTTCGCCACCCCCCCTTTTAATTCGAGCAGTCCTTCAACTCTACGGCCATCGACATACAGACTGGCTCTATTTTGGACGTGACGCACGCTAACTGCCATCTGAGCCTTTTCCTGACTTAATACCGGAAAACGCTGTCGCCCTCGCTGCGATTGAATAGGTCCTAATGTCCAAATAGCAGGTTGGGGATTATTGATATCAAAATGGGCGCCTGTATGGGCAGTAAATGTTCCAATGAACCGGCCCTCAGCTGCCGCCTGTAATAACTCCGTTCGTGTAAAGCGAAGTGGCTTGCTTCCTAGCTGAACATAATCACCATCAACATATTCCAAACTCGTATCGCCGCGCCGTTTATTATCAAGCCACCGGCCATCACCGTTAAAAATAATCGCTCCTTCCGAGGCGGATTTCTCCAAAGCGTTTAGCAGGCTGAGCGTTAACTCGCTCGCAGCAGTGGTTCGATTAATCGTGACCTGGCGACCGTAGCCACCGGGATAACCATTGCTCTGTTGTAATACCATATCCCAAACAGGGTCAAATCGTTCCCGCCCCCCCCAGGAAAGACGCCAGACTCCTCTTTCCGGAGCGCCCCTTTCGGCAAGGTTCCTGTAAAACGGGAAGTCGATAATATTAAGACGACCCTGCGGAAGGATCAACCAACGATCATACGCACCACGCCATGTAGGCGCATCCATCCCGGTGCCAGGCGTATTAGTACTCACTAAGAATGGCATCCGATGGCAATCCCCACAGACGTTCTGGCGAGGTTGCAGATCCCCATGCACATGAAATAGTTCAAACCCATCACGAGCCCGCTTAGTTACTTCATTGGTATAGGGTCGCCGCTGCGCCGGAGGATAGGCAATACTTAACAGGAACCTAGCCATCGCATCGCGATCGCTATCAGATAATTCACCCGCTTGCCCTTGATCATTCTTTGCATCGTCACCCACGGTCATCATCGTATTAGCCAATCCGCCATCTATCAGATGGCGACTACTCGTTACGGGATCTTTCACATCGCTATTGGGATCAACGGACTTATGGATGCTGAAACTGTTATTCCCTCCATAAGGATCACCAGGAATTCCATCCCAGTGATAGGGTTCCGTATCGCGTAGGCCGCGAATCGGCATCGTTGACCGCGGCATGATTTGCTTACCTCCCGTAACAATGGGCGTATTTAAGACCCAAAGCAACTGGTCCGTATGTCCATCGGGATGGCAACTGGCGCACGAAAACGTCCTCGTCGTAGAAGCCGACGCTGTGTTAAACATTCTTCTTCCACGCTTTACGATCGGGTCAGTGGGATCATCTAATTCCACCGTCTTCATCAAGACCGGTTGGCTTACCTCCTCAAGATTCAGCAACGATACCGTATTATCAACGGCATTCAACACCCACGCGGTATTCGGTTTGCCATGATGATTCGAGGCCAAGGCGATACCACGAGGTACGGCTCCAACATCCACACGGCCAAGTATTTCACCCGTTTGGGCATCCACTGTAAACACCTTATCCGAACTAGCGGCGCTGGCCACGAGCGTCGAATCGTCATCGCTAATCTGAACGGCGAATGGAGTTGCCAACGCCATGCCAGATGCCGGATGATTGGGAGGCAACGGTTCAAGCTCAAGCCGTTGCACCTCTGGTTTTGGTTCGCTCAGAATTATCTTCGTAATCTGGTTCAGAAACGCACGATTCTCTAATTCTTTCAATCCATGACTGTCGGTTCCAGATTTACCGTTCGCATCATTACGCGCATCTGCCTGCGCTACGAACACATTTCCTTTCGAATCGACCGTTAACCCGTAAAGCAATGTACCGACATTATTGACAACCCTGACCAATTTTTCATTATCGGTGTCAAAAACGTATAAATCTCGGTCTGGAACCTCGGGATGTCGAATCACATCAACCACATGGCCAAGGGACAGAACGTTATTGTGGCGGATGGAATGTTCCCAA
>PAJC01000125.1 GCA_002705165.1 Planctomycetaceae bacterium
CATGATATTCAGGAGAAGACAATTAATCCGTTGCTGAGTCAGGTCACTGACTTTGAACGTCGTAGAAAGACGAAGCTAAAGAAAACAGGTCAATAGTCTCATTGGTCTTGGCTGGCAATCTAAGCCACAGCTAAGCGTTCGTCGTCGCTTGCAACAGGCAACATGATAATAAACTGGGTTCCCACTCCGACGGTACTTTCTATTTTGAGGCGACCTTGATGCGAATCAATGATGTTTAGGCAGGAACTGAGCCCTAGTCCTGTACCACCTTTACCACTTTCATCGGGTCCAGCTTTTGTGCTGTAGAAAGGATCGAAGATTCTGGGGAGTTCTTCCTGTGGAATGCCGCAGCCTGAATCTCGGACGGTAAGCAGGTTCATATTCTCCTCAGCATCATGCTCGAGCTTGACCCATATTGTGCCGCCGATATCCATTGCTTGTCGTGCATTGGTCAACAAGTTCAAGAGGACTTGTTGAATTTGATTTCCATTGCATTGAGTTTCAGGTACGTCTAATAATTCCACTTCCATCGAGATGCGGTATTTGTTCATCTCACGTTCCAGCAGAACCAGAGCATCATCGATGACTTTTCCCAGATCGGTTGGTTCAATGACATCCGATCGATTTCGAGCCATTCCTAGGACGGCGTTAGTAATCTTAGTAGCACGTTGGCTGGCTGCCAAGATTTTTCCGAAAGCCTTATCCCTCGTTTCATCGTCGCGATGACGCATTCCCATTTGGGCATAGTTCAGAACTGTCATCAGGATGTTATTGAATTCGTGAGTCGTGGTGCCGACAAGTTCACCCAAAGCAGTCAGTTTTTGCGCCTCAGCTAGTTGTTGTTTGAGCATTGCAACCTGAGTTTTTAGACAGGGAACTTCCTCAGGCGCAGTATTATCCTTCAGAACAAGCGGATTTTCCTCGCCCGTCTGATTTTCAGCCGACGCTGCTGACTCAATCTCTTCTTCAGGAAAGATGTTGTTATCCAAAAAGTCTGATTCGCTATATTCCGATTGGTCCATGTGACTACCCGTTATATTTTCTAATTCCCGCAGTGGTAACTTGAGATCACTCGACTTGTTGTTAGCGGTAAAGTTTACCTGCTTTGCCAAGTACATCTCTCTTTATCCCGCTTTTCTAATCCCTAACCTCAGTTGGTATCAACTCGGTTGGTAGGCGGAGCCGCCACACTTTATAAATCGACCTATTGGTCTGGGTGACAACAGCACAAGAACCTATAATTCTGCCTCCGATGAGGCTGCGCGTGTTAAAGTTTGCGGTGTTGGAAAGACAGGCAAGCCTATCGGTCGTACGAAATAGAGGTAACCGATGGAAATTCGACAATTGTTGAACCTGGCTAAGCAGACAGCCAAGGATTTAGGATTCCATATTCGTCAGGATCTTCTCAACGGCCAACAGGGTGGAATGTGTGAATTTGGAGGAAAGAGGTGGATTATTCTGGATGTGAGCCAGAATTCAATTGAACAACTCCATGCCATTGGTAATGCGTTGAGATTTCTTGACAGTCTGGATTCGAACGAGGTTCCCGTCGCATTAAGAGATATTTGGGATCCTTATCTCTAGCTGACAGCCTGATTGAATTAGCGTTAGTTTCCCAGCGAAGGAAATCGGATAGGTCCCAGTGAGTCGGCATTTTTTTCGTCTTGTGGTGGACCACCGATCGGAGCAGAGGCTTCGGACATCCGTTGCTGTAAATCATTTAGGATGACTTGCTCTAAGGCCGTATCGCGGCCAGCGGGTATCCAGCCAAGTGTTTCGGTGGTGACGATTCCCCGATCTCTTGGGCGGGAGTGTGTTGCACTATGCCGTAGAGTCGCTCCGCCCACAGTGGCGTATTCGGGTTGAGCTAAATCTTCCTGGAGTTTGTGAACAACCACCTCAATTCTGAATCCTTCACGAGATGGTCTTACATAGATTTCGGCCTGTCGGCGAATGGTTTGAAGGGTAGCGTAAAGCTGATCAAAACCAGCCGCATTGTCTTTTCGCCAGGGTTCTAGCATCGTGGCGGCGTCGGCATGTGCTGTTTGTAAGTAACCCTCTGTTAACGTATTCCCAACGAGNTGGATTTGTTCTTCGTGGCGAATGACGAAGTAGTCCTCCATCGTATCGACCAGAATGTTCCAGAGNAGGTTGCGGTCGCGTAAGGGAACCACCATGGGGTTTTCGAGTTTAGGGAGTTCCGCTTCCTCGAGAATATAATTCTCTTCGATTTCCGGACCATCATCACCCCAGGTCCAAACACGCGAACTGATGCAACCGGGAAGTGCAATTCCGGCTAGAGCGGTTAATAGTAGTAGATAATGGCTGTTCTGATGTGTACGCACGTTTGTGGTTGCCTGAAGGGGGGGCTATTGAGTGCGAAGTTTGGCAAATTGTGACGAATATGGCAAGTCCGTATTCTTTTCGAAAGAATGTTTCAGAAATCCTCAACAATGGGGAACTTCGGCAGTTCAAATGGTATCCAAAGCTAAGAAGGGAACGGCATAGGTGGAATGCGTGTAGGTGTTGAGTCCCAGAAANTTCAGTCAGGGAGAGAACGATGAGATCGTTACAGACGAATCAATCGCGCGTTGGCAGGCAATCGTTGGGTATGACGATGTCAGTATTTTTGATAGTTAGCTTCTTTGTTGGTGAGATGCCAGCTGTTTTTGGACAAGGGGCTCTGATTGATTTCCGAGACCGCCCGTCGAGACCGCACATTGTCAATGCCGGGCAGGCTTTGCATTCGTATCGAGTGAAGTCACTCTCGGTAGACGCCGTCCTGGAAGGGCAGGTTGCCCAAGTACAGATCTCTCAGGAATTCCAAAATACCTCTAATCGCACGATCGAGGCCAGCTTTGTGTTCCCGATTCCTCAAGATGGAGCAATTAATCGTCTCACGTTGATGATTGGTGACAAAGAGTACGAAGCGAATCTATTGCCCCGTGAAGAGGCGCGTCGTATTTACGAAGGATATATTCGTCGTAATCAGGATCCGGCCTTACTTGAATGGCTGGGCTCCGGGATGTTCCGGACCAGTGTATTCCCAATACCGCCGGGANAAAGACGCGTGGTGACGATCCGATATTCACAGATCTGCCGTCAATACATGGGGCTCACAGAATGGAACTTACCGTTGCGCAATGCTCAGTACACTTCCAATACGCTGCAAAGCTTGAAGGTAAATCTCGTGATCAAATCAGAGCAGGACATTAAGAGTGTCTATAGTCCCACGCATACGTTGGGAATCCAACGCCCGTCGGACAATCTGGCTCGNGTCAATCTGGAGCTCCGCAATATTATTCCTTCTTCAGATTTGCAGGTTTTCTATGACGCTGANAACCAGTCGTTAGGAGCGAGTGTCATTAGTTACCGGCCCNATGAAAAAGAAGATGGTTATTTTCTGATGTTGGTTTCACCNAGNGTAGAGCAAAAGAAGGAAGAAGCGATTCGCAAAAAAGTGGTTTTCGTCATCGACCGCAGCGGAAGTATGGTCGGNAAGTCGATGCAACAGGCGAAAGAAGCAACTAAGTTTGTTGTCAACCATCTCAATGACGGGGACCTGTTTAATATTGTGGCCTACGATGCTGAGATTGAGGCATTCGAGCCAGAACTTCAAACATTNAATCAGAGCTCCCGGACGAATGCGATGAATTTTATTGAAGGGTTATTTGCCGGGGGAAGTACGAATATTGACGGTGCTTTATCGACGGCTTTGGACTTCCTCAAAGAAGATCANCTTCCGGGCTACGTTGTGTTTCTGACCGATGGTAAGCCGACTCGGGGTGAGACGGCGATTACCAAGATTGTGCAGAACATGAGGCAAGCNAATGCNAGTCGAAACAGGATTTGTTGTTTTGGGGTTGGTTACAATGTNAATAGTTTGCTATTGGATAAACTCGCTCGGGAAGGGTTTGGGCAAAGTGTCTACGTCAGTCCGGAGGAAGATATCGAAGAGAAGGTTTCTCATTTTTACTCTCGTATCTCATCTCCTGTGATGACGAATATCTCAATCGANCTTGATGTGGATACAAGTAGAAATGTTCAATCTAAAGTACTGAATCGCGTATANCCTAAAAAAGTATATGACGTTTTTGCGGGAGATCAGATTGTTTTGGTTGGTCGTTATCGTCATGCCGGTCAGGCGAAAGTACTGGTTCGGGGAGAGGTGAATAGCGAGAAAGTAAAAATGGCTTTCCCGACCGAGCTTGTGAAAAAGTCTNAAGGNTCTAAGTATGCCTTTGTAGAGAAATTGTGGGCTGTGCGTCGTGTGGGGGAAATTATCGATCAGATTGATCTGTATGGCNAAAACGGGGAACTGATGGATGAGATGATTGAACTTTCCAGAAAGCATGGCATCCTGACACCCTACACTTCTTACCTNGCGGACGAAAATAGTGACGTGCGTGATCTGGACCAAGCTCGTCGACGCGTTAGTGACCAGTTGCAGGGGCTAGAGCAGCAGTCAGGTGAATCCGGATTCCGGCAACGAGTGATGAAGTCAGCCTTGCAGTCGGCCGGCAGCATAGGTGGCCTGCCCGGCGGACGCCCTGCTGTTGCCAACGAAGCAGCTGACACTGCTTTGCCAGCCCTCAATATTCCCGGACAGTCAGCCAATGCTAACGGAACGGTTCACTTTAAACGTCCCAATATGGAAAAAGCTGAAGAGGTTCGTAACCTGCGACAGATAGGGAGCAAATCGTTTTATCGAGAAAACGAAGCCTGGGTAGATTCTCTTGCTACAAAGACGCAGGTTGATCAGGCGATGAAGGTAAAACGATTCAGCAAACAATACTTCGACTTGGTAGCCCGCTTTGATAAAGATCTGGGGCCGGTCCTGCGACTGGAAGGTAAGACACTGGTTGTTCTAGAGGGTAAGTCCTACGTGTTCGATTAATTGATTCACCTAAGTTTTTTTCAGATAAAGCTCTTGCGTCTTGATGTATTGCTCGACTCCGCGAGGGATTTGGAAGCGGATGGATTGTTGTAAGGCAACTCGTTGCCGAATCGCTGAACTACTTAAGTCCATCTCCGGCATCTTTACCTGAGCGTCAGCTACTTGCTTCAGATATTGGTTCTCTGCCAAAGGAACGAGTACACTCAGATCCGGTGCCGGGTTGCCAGCACGCGATACGACGGCTAGCGTTGCAAGTTCGCAAATTCGCTGAGGGTTTTTCCACTGTGGAAAATCCGCCAAAGAGTCTGCTCCCATTAGCAAGAAGAACTCGTGATCCGGATGTTCTTTGGTCAGCGTTTCGAGTGTTTCGTAGGTGTAGCTGACTCCTCCGCGTTTCCATTCAAGTTCATTGATTGAAAAACCTGGATGGCTGGCAATCGCCAGAGTGAGCATGTCGAGTCGTTGGGCATTCGTAGCCTGGCTCCCCGATTCTTTGAAGGGGCTGATATCCGTAGGGATGAACCAGACTTCATCCAGATCACATTGCTCGCGCCCACATTCGGCCAGTAATAAGTGACCGTAATGAACGGGGTCAAAGCTGCCGCCAATGATTCCGATACGTGTCATGTCTATCCTAAAAAGAGCAAGAGATTGTTCTCGTACTTTGAGTGTATCACCGGATGCCGGACGGACCTAGAGTCCGCACGCACGCCCGGGGTTAATGGTTAGGCACAGCGTTGCTCCTGCGGTAGACTATCTTGTAACTCTAAGGCTCTGACACGGATGTTTGGTGAATGGATCGGCAGCAGGGATTATTTGACGACGACGCGTTTGATATGCCGGAAGGGCCTGCGCCGTGGGAACTGGATGCCGCTCAGGATCGCTCGCTGGCGACGGTTGTATTTTCGGAGGTTCCCTGGGGGCCCTTTGATTACCTCATTCCAGAGGCTTTGAAAGCGGAAGTGCAGATTGGTCGGCGGGTGGAGGTCCCGTTAGGACGTGGAAACCGTAAGGTCATTGGGTATTGTGTTGGAATTCAGCATGAAACAGGCGAGTCTACGTCCGCTTACAAACTAAAAGCAGTGACTGCAGTGTTGGATAAGACCACGCTGGTTTCGTCTCGTATGCTGGAGTTGACCCATTGGATGTCTGACTATTATCTGGCCCGCCCCGGCCAGGTTTTGGAAGCTCTGATTCCTGCGGGAGTAAGAAGTATGGCCGGTACGCGTGCGGTGAAATTCTACTCGCTCAATTCAACCAATCTGGCGTTAGGTGATAGTGAAAAGCTGCCAGCCAAGCAACAACGGATTGTGGAAGTGTTACGTGGTCAGGAGGTTTGGCTTACGGGGGATCAGATTTGTAAGCAGGTTGGTTGTACGCAAGCTCCACTGAAGAGTTTGGTCAACAAGGGCTTGCTGCAAGTGGAGAAACGTCGAATCTATAAGCACCATATTCAGCAGGAAGTACTGGAACGAGAGCAAGCTTTGACTCTCAATCCCGCGCAGCACCGAGCGTTGAAGGCGATTACGTCCGCGGTCAAACAGAATCAACATAAGACGATTCTTGTGCATGGCATTACGGGTAGTGGCAAGACGGAGGTTTACATTCAGGCAATTGAAGAAGTGATCAGCTATGGCCGGCAGGCAATCGTGCTGGTACCNGAGATTTCATTGACGCCCCANACGAGACAAAGGTTCCGCTCNCGGTTNGATAGTGTNGCTGTACTGCANAGTCATTTGAGTGATGCTGANCGACATTGGCATTGGCAGCAAATTGCNAATGGAGAAGTGCAAGTGGTNGTTGGTGCTCGTAGCGCCATTTTTGCACCGACCCCTCGATTAGGACTGATTGTGTTAGATGAGGANCACGAAACNTCATTTAAACAGGAAACAACACCTCGCTATCATGCCCGTGATGTAGCCGTCAAACGTTCACAGTTACAAAACGTTCCACTAGTGTTAGGCTCGGCGACTCCGGCCCTTGAAACTTGGCATAAAGCTAAGGTCGGTGAATATGAATTGGTGTCGATGCCAGAACGTGTGATGAATCGCTCATTGCCGGCAGTTGCTACGGTTGATTTGAGGCACGAGGGACGAAGTAAACAAAGCTTCGGCTCGATTAGTCGGCAGTTGAGTACGGCAATGCATCAGACGCTACAAAATAATGGCCAGGTAATTCTGTTGCTTAACCGCCGAGGGTACTCAACCAATATTCAATGTCCAGCCTGTGGATTTGTCTTAGAGTGTCCGAAGTGTGAAATTTCGATGACGCACCATCGTTACGGCATAAGTGGTCAGCGGCGAGAGTTGGCGATTTGTCACTATTGTGATTATCAAACGGCGGCTCCTAAGCACTGTCCGGATTGTGGCGGAGATGCCATTCGCTTCGGTGGCTTGGGCACACAACGGTTAGAAGAAGAAGTAAAGTCCAGATTTCCGGACGTGTCTGTCTTGAGAATGGATTCAGATACGATGCAACGTCCGAATTCTCATGAACAGGCGCTGGATCGTTTTCGAAGTGGAGAGGTGAAGATTCTGGTTGGTACTCAAATGATCGCCAAGGGGTTGGATTTCCCCAACGTTACGCTGGTCGGCGTTATCAATGCTGACACGGCGTTGCATTTCCCTGATTTCCGAGCGGGAGAAAGGACATTTCAGCTAGTGACTCAGGTGGCAGGTCGAACAGGTCGTGGCGAAATGGAAGGACGAGTCTTGGTACAGACGTACACGCCTGAACACCTGTCGATTCAGGCCGCGACGAAACATGAATATGAAATGTTTGCTGATGGTGAGTTGCCGGGGCGTGAGCAGTTTGGATACCCACCGTTTACAAAAATGATTCGTCTGATCATTCGTGGCCTCGATGAAGCAGCAACGATGGCGTATGCAGGTAAGTTGGCAGAGCGGTGTAAAGAAGCGTTGGGGCGACGACAGGATGAAGTACGGATTCTGGGACCGGCTCCGGCACCAATCGCGAAACTGCGAGACAGATATAGAATCCATATCCTATTGATGGGCACGGCAGGAGAATTACTGAGAAAGGCGGTCGGCCAGGTCTATGCAGAGACGAAGCCGGTGGAAGGGATTCAATGGGTNGTGGATGTAGATCCGCTAAGTCTTCTATAAATGTCTGGAGATGTCAGACTCGTTATTTTTTTTAGATTAGATTCACGAGTGCCGGTAGAATNCAGAGTATGAAGTATCCCGAACGTACAGATGTTCCCCGTAAGCCGACACTGACANGTCCGGTTTCGTTACTCGGNGGCTATCGTGGCCTTTGGAATGCTCCNATGGAGAAGCTTGGGATANCTACGATTCGCGATCTGTTATTTTTCTTTCCCCGTAGTTATGAGTGTACAGGGGAACTTGTCGATCTGGCGGATCTGGAAGATGAGTCCGAGATTACGGTGGTTGGAGAAATTGAAGAGACTCGTACCGGACGCACCAGATATGGCAAGTCGATCTTTTCCATGACTGTGGGTTGCGGGGGTTCACTGCTTAAAGCTACCTGGTTCAACATGCACTTTATGAAAGACAAATATCAGGCAGGTGATCGTGTTGTTTTGTCGGGNGTGGCTAAACCTAAAGCGGAACGTTGGGAGATGACTCATCCAAGAGTTTCTGTNGTGGCTGAGGATGCCGAGGTGCAGGGCAGTGAGGTTTTACCGGTCTACCGTTTGACTCAGGGGATCAGCCAGCCTGCGATTCGTAAATTAGTGCGTACGGCCGTCGAAGATTATGTTGAAGAATTGGAAGAGGCGATTCCGGAACTAATTAGAACTCAGAAGGGCATTGGTTCGATCCATGAAGCGGTACGTGGGATTCACTCGCCGGAGTCCCTGGAAGATGTTGATCGTCATCGTTTGCGATTTGTGTACCAAGAATTGCTAGTGCTGCAATTGGCATTAGCGTTGCGGCGATGGCACCACAGGATTACGAATAAAGCTCCGCAGCTAGAAACGGATGCGCGTATTCATGCTCGTATTACTGCTCGATTCCCCTTTGAATTAACAACTGCTCAACAGCGTGTCGTGCAGGACATTTGTGATGACATGTCAGATAGCCAACCGATGAATCGTTTGCTTCAAGGGGATGTAGGTAGTGGTAAGACGGTGGTTGCAGAATACGCAATGCTACTGAGTGTGGCTCATGGCCATCAGGCAGTGATGATGGCACCCACAGAAATTCTGGCTCAACAGCATTACCATACTCTCAGTGAAGATCTGCAGAATTCGCGGGTAAATATAGGGTTGTTGACCGGATCGATGAGTGCCAGTGAGCGTAGACAGGTATTAGACGACCTAGTGACCGGAGAGATTGACCTGTTGATAGGCACACACAGTGTGGCTAACGAAGAAGTCCAATTTAAGTCATTGGCGTTGGTNGTGATTGACGAACAGCACAAGTTTGGAGTTCGTCAGCGTATGGCNGTGCGTAACAATGGACTGAACCCGCATTACCTAGTCATGTCCGCAACGCCGATTCCTCGCACGATTGCGATGGGNATGTTNGCCGATCTTGATATATCTACGATTCGAAAAGGGCCGGATCATCAGCAGCCGGTGCANACNTATCTTGGGGATCCTGCCGAGCGGGANAAGTGGTGGAATTTCTTTCGCGGCCAACTTCGTGAGGGTCGGCAGGGATATGTGATTGCGTCGACGGTGGAACGGGCCACGCGTGAAGANCTCGTGAGCGTTGAAGAGATATACGAAGGATTGAAGAGTCGGATTTTGTCAGACTTCAGAATCGGTGTGGTACATGGCAAAATGTCGTCNGCTGACAAAGAAGAAACGATGCGCCAATTTCATGCCCGGGAACTGGATGTATTAGTGGCGACATCGGTGATTGAAGTTGGTGTGAATGTTCCAAATGCCTCTTTAATGACGATTGAGGATGCTCAGCAGTTCGGCTTAGCCCAATTGCATCAACTGCGAGGGCGTGTGCGACGGGGGCATCATACGGGATACGTCTGTGTCTTTGGAGCACCAGCTAGTGAAGAAGCCGAGCATCGCTTGCAGGCGTTTGTTGATACGCTTGATGGCTTTAAGCTGGCTGAAATAGATTTTGATTTGCGTGGCCCCGGTGATTTATTTGGTACGAAACAGCATGGTATGCCTCCTCTGCGAGTGGCAGACTTACGCCGAGACAGGACAATCGTCGAATTAGCTCGCGATGATGCACAAGCGATGCTTGAAACGGATCCGGGATTACAGAGCGCCGAGTTTGTAAAACTTCGTAAACAGGTGTTACGTCGTTATGGTCGCGTACTGGATGTCGGCGACGTCGGTTAGCACTTGTAGTTCTGCATTGGTTGCTTTTGGTTATTTGGAATAGAATATACCCAGATTGAGCGACGTAAGCTCCCATCGTCAATTTTACCACCTAGAGAAGCAGGTTTTATGGCTCAGCAATCCTGGAGACGAGTGTTAGGCGAGACTAGCCTGGAACGCAAGTGTCGCTTGTTNTTTGGGTTTTGGTTGACCTTGCTGATTTCCGGAGCCTTTTGGGGTGTCGAAAAGGTGAGCTCGGATTTGATTCTNAAGAATACTCGTACCACNGCACGCGATGTTGTTGATATAGCCTTGCTGAAACCGCACTTCAACTACTGGGAAACACGGGAGGATAAGCAGGGGTTTGCTGATCTGTTAGGGGAACAGCTTGCCCGTACTGACGGTCGCAATAATCACGAAGTTATTGTTCAGGATGAAGATTCGAAGCCGAAGCAAATTCCCAATGTGCGAATTCCAGGTAATGCCTTGGAAGTTAATATTCTCGAGCAACTCGAGAAGATGCTTGACGAGAGACGTGAGGCCGAATTGACGCAATCTCAAGTGGAAGAAGGNTTNNCTGNCCAAAACGTTCCGGAGGTNGGTATNTCCGAATTGTTTACTGTGGAGGACGGAACAGATAAAGATCGTCCAGTCTTNGTCGAACGAGTGGCTCAGGATATTAATGAATACCAATATTACGAGCCAGTCCGCTGGGGGAATACCTGTACTATTTGTCATAGCGAACAGACGCCAGGGGTTGAAGGAGCAGGACAGGGGACGCCAGTTGATGGTGCGGAATTGCCNTTCACGGTCATCAAAGTAAAGATTCCATACGAGGAAACGCAGAGTTCCATTCATAAGGCGCGTGCTATTTTAATTGCCGTTGCTATTGTGACCGTGTTTGTTTCGATGATTGCGTTATATGTAATTATTAGGCTCTTGGTGGTTCGCCCGTTGAAACACCTGCGAGATGTTAGTGATCGAATTAGTCACGGTGATTTGGATTCTCGCGCGGAAATCTCGACCGACGACGAGTTTGAAGAACTGGGAACTTCCTTTAATAAGATGGTGCGACACCTTACTGAAGCTCAGGATGAGTTGCAAACGGTAAATGCTGATTTGGATCTGAAGGTCGACGAGATGGCTCAGCTCAACATGCAATTGTTTGACATGAACCGTATGAAAGATGAATTCATGGCTAATATGAGCCACGAATTGCGTACTCCGCTTAATAGTATTATTGGATTTTCGGAAGTGTTACANGGTGTTGATNNCTTGAACGACAAACAACACCGTTATGCTTCCAATATCCAGCGTTCGGGGCAACTTTTACTTGAGATGATTAATGAAATCCTTGATCTTGCGAAAATAGAAGCGGGTAAACAGGAAATCAATCCTGTGGAGATGAATCTGCATCTGATAACCAGTGCCCAGTGTGATCTTGTTAAGTCGCTGGTCGAAGAAAAGAATCTCTCGCTGGAAATCAGGGAAGAGATGGACGATCCAATCGTTTTTCAGGATCAGGGTAAGATTCAGCAGGTGCTTACGAATCTGTTGTCTAATGCCATTAAGTTCACGCCTGAACGGGGGCGGATAACCGTTCGGCTTAAAGAGAGTGAAGAGTTGGAAGGCTTCTTTGTGATTCGTGTGATTGACACAGGGGTCGGAATTGCTGAGGAGGATCGGGAAGTGATCTTCGAGAAATTTCGGCAGGGTAATGTTTCCAGNGGTCAGGATAATCTGACTCGAGAGTATGCTGGTACCGGATTGGGGCTTTCTATCGTCAAAGAGATCTGCCGTATGCTCGGCGGTGAAGTGTCCGTGGAAAGTCAGTTAGGAATTGGGTCGACATTNACCGTTTTGTTGCCCCGCGAGACTACCCCCGTCGAGCCGGAGGCTAAATCAGATATTAATCATCGGGTCGATCAGTTAAATCGCGGGCAAACCGACTTGTCTTTGACACCGAGGCCAAGTCAGTCGGCCGGTGNTGCAGAGTCCCCGGTAAATCTCGAAGAGCCGCGTAGTGACTCACGGGAGGTTGGTGAAGATTCAGTGGTGGATGAAACNNATTTTAGTCAGGATNAACCGCTGGAGGATGACCCTCAGGCATCGTAGTGGCAGGAACGGAGTGAGTGGCGAGAAGATCAATGGAAAAACCTCATATACTTCTATATACAGATGGAGCATGCAGTGGAAATCCGGGACCTGGTGGTTGGGCATATATTNTGCGAGATCCCGCGACTGGCAAGGAGAAGGAAGCCAATGGTTATGCGCCGGATACGACCAATAACCGTATGGAGTTGCAGGCCGTCATTGCAGGTTTGGGGGCCTTGAAGAAACCATGTCAGATTGAATTGTTTACCGACAGCGTCTATGTCGGAAAGGGNTTGCAGGAGTGGATGGCTGGCTGGAAACGCAATGGCTGGAAACGCAAGCAAAAGGGACGGTTAGTTCCAATTAAAAATCAAGAGCTGTGGGTGCAGTTGGACGAACTACTCGTTTCCCATGATGTGAAATATACACGAGTTGCAGGGCATAGCGGCCATCCCGAGAATGACCGGTGTGATGAACTGGCTGTTCAGGCTTATAAGAATCGATAGGCTTTCTTGTGCTCGCTCCCCTGCTTGAGTGTCGCAGGCGAGAGCGTTATATTCATGGGCAAGTCAGATCACAAGATTTTCAAGGATGGATCCACAATGAATGTGCTGGTAGTAGGTAGTGGCGGTCGTGAACACGCTTTGGCCTGGAAGATTTCTCAAAGTTCTCGTGTCAAGGATGTCTTTGTCGCTCCGGGAAATGCCGGCACAGCGCTGGAAGCTGTCAATGTCGATCTGGATTTGGATGACTACGGCTCTCTGCTTCGGTATGCGAAGGCTAATGGCGTTGGCCTGACGGTGGTTGGCCCGGAAGTACCCTTGGCGGGTGGTATTGTGGACGTTTTTGAGGCTGAAGGGTTAAAGATCTTTGGCCCAGCTAAACCGGCAGCGCAATTGGAAGCCTCGAAAGTCTTCTGTAAAGAGATTCTCAATGCTGCGAATGTGCCTACAGCCGATTACTGGGAATTTCGCGATGCGGATGCGGCGATTGAAATGATTCATGATCGTTATCCTGGAGATTCTCCCAACACCGCATGCCCAATTGTTGTCAAAGCTGATGGTTTGGCAGCAGGTAAAGGGGTCACGGTATGCAGCAAAAAGCATGAAGTATTGGAAGCGATTGAATTAATAGCTCGTGATAAAGTCTTTGGTGATGCCGGTGCTAAATTTATTCTCGAAGAAAAATTAGAGGGGCAAGAAGCTAGTGTTTTGGCTATCACGGATGGGAAGACGATCATTCCGTTGCCGGCTTGTCAGGATCATAAGCCCGCTTATGACGGAGATGCAGGACCCAATACGGGGGGGATGGGTGCCTACTGCCCGACTCCATTGGTAACCGAAGATGATATGTCTTGGGTGGAGGAGCATGTGCTTGTTCCTACGGTGCATTCCTTAAAAGCTAATGGGACGCCCTTTAAAGGGGTGCTTTATGCAGGACTTATGAAGGGGCCTCAGGGAATAGAGGTGCTGGAATACAATGTTCGCTTCGGCGATCCGGAGTGTCAGCCATTGTTAATGCGACTGAAATCTGACTTGGTGGATGTTTTGGAAGCTGTGGCTGACGGAGATCTGGGGCGGATTGACCCGCTGGAATGGGATCCCCGGCCAACCTGCTGTGTCGTGATGGCAAGTGAAGGATATCCGGGAAACTATGAAAAAAATAGGGTAATACGTGGTTTAGATGAGGCGGCCAGAATCGAGAACGTCAAAGTCTTTCACGCGGGAACGATCGTTGGTAAGTCCGGAGCAATTCTTAACAGCGGTGGTCGCGTGTTAGGTGTGACGGCGATTGGCGATGACCTAAAATCAGCTCAGGCATCAGCTTATGAAGCCGCTAAATGTATTGAGTGGCGGGGTAGTTGGTATAGAACTGATATTGCGAACAAAGCACTCTAAAGAGTATCTCTTTAGAGTTTGTGACAAGTGTCACGGTTCCTCGGTTATATCAACGGTAAATTAGACCAAATATTTTTTGAAAATACGTAGTTTCCACGGCGTAGGGTACTACGTTCACTTAACAACGGTTGATAAACTAAGGGAAATACGGTTAATAGAATGACAACACGGGTAGTTACTTGTACGGGCCGAGGGCTTGTCGAGGTAGCTTACGCCTAGTTGGTTTTTTGTTCGATTTAATTGTGAAAAAATTCACAAAGTAGGCTCGGCGATTAACGCGTTGCGGTTCGTCTGGTCGAATTTGTGTTAGTAGATGCACCGCCGTAATTCTATTGGGTATGGCCCGCCAACTCCCGAGGACCGCGGAGTAATTGAACGTGAATTACTCTTAGGGTGTGTTTGGATACTTAAGTAATTGTATATAAAGTAGACCATAGGCAAATTAACTTATGGCTGATAAAGACTTAACAGTTGAAGAGATTCTGCTTCGGTGCCGTCAGTTGGATGGAGAGGGTGGTTCCGCTCCTGCTCCTGAAGCGGAAGCTCCTGTAGAAGTTCCGGCTGAGGAAGTTGTAGCAGAACCGGCATCGGCGCCTGCGCCGATAGACCCTTCCGGTATGTCGGTGGCTGATATGTTGGCAGCTGCTCGAACAAGTGCCTCTGGTGAATCAGCGGCGGCTCCTAAGGCTTCCGCAACACCCAAGCCGGTGGCCTCAAAGGTTGCTGCACCAGCTGCGGCTAAAAAGGAATCGC
>PAJC01000126.1 GCA_002705165.1 Planctomycetaceae bacterium
ACAACGACCTGCTTGCCTGCCTGTTCAATCAGTAAAGGCGAGGCATAACAGGCCCGTTCTTTGAGTGCCGTCCAGCGTTCCTTACCACTCTCGGTATCAAACCCTGCAATCGTTGCCTCTTTGCCCCCAAGTTGCACGACCACAATGTCATCCACAATTAACGGAGAACCGGCAATCCCCCAGATTGGCATCTGAATATCGTATTCAACATTCAGATCATGTTGCCATAAAACTTTACCCGTGCTGGCTTCGAAGCAATGAAAATGCCCCATAGCGCCCAAGGCATATGCCTTACCGTCAACCACCGTGACTGCAGCACGAGGGCCGGCGGTGTAGCCAATCTTGTATGCGCACTCATAAGTGTATTCCCAAACTGTTTCACCCGTTTGCTCGTTGAAACACAAAACGCGTTCAATCTGAACGGGCTCTGCAATTCGATCCGTGAGAAAAACCAAGCCATCTGCAACTGTCGGAGCACTATAGCCAGAACCTACTGGCACTCGCCATTTTAGTGGAATCTCATCCGATTCAAATTTTGAAATGATCCCCGTTTCGTGCCAAACCCCATCCCGCGTTGGACCTCTCCATTGCGGCCAATCTTCCGCCATAGAAAAATCAACGTAAAAAACACCAATTAGCAGAGCAATTGAGAGACGAGCAAATTGCATGACAATCACCTAAGGGAACGAATGAAGAGTTTATAACGCCAATAAACTATCCTGTCCTATTTCAGAACAGCTAAGATATTGTACCAGATTAACCCTAAAGTCCATCTCCCAGGCTTTTCTTCTTCCTTGCTTTTCTCGACAGAACAACTCAAATTAGCGGCGGTTCATATTGGAGCATTTGCCCAATTTCGCTAGATTATTCTTGAGTTTAATTTTACTCGTTCTAATAAATGCAAAGGATTCCCCAGAGGATGGCAAGGCAAGAAATAACGCTGGGACAAATCGTGGAAATGCTATCGGCAAAATCCGACGGCGATCCAGGCTTTGTCATTGCAGATGCGGGCCCCATTCGTGAATGCAAGTCAGACTGGATTACATTTGTCAGCGACGAAAAACATTTCCGAAAATTCGAGGACTCGGACGTTCAAGTTGCCATTGTCAGTCAGGACATGCCCGAATCAACCAAGATGACTGTTCGAGTTGAAAATGCTGTNACTGCTTTCTCTCAAGTCGTTCGNCTCTTCAGAAACGCGATGAAGNCGCCGACCAAAGGAATTCACCCGTCCGCTACGNTTAGCCCTACTGCAACACTGGGGAAGAACATCACCCTCGCTGCCGGCGTGATCGTCGGCGACAACGTCACTGTAGGCGACGGGAGTTGTATTCTTGANAACAGTGTCGTCATGGATGGTACAACGATTGGGGAGCAAGTCATAATTTTCCCGAATGTGACGATTTACGATAATACGAAAATCGGCGACCGCTGTATCTTACATGCTGGCTGTAATCTCGGGGCTTATGGCTTCGGGTANGACTCCTCNTCAGGAAAACACCTATTATCAAATCAACTTGGATTCGTTGTCCTTGAAGACGAAGTAGAAGTAGGTGCTAACAGCTGTATCGACCGNGGAACATTCGGCAGCACNCGAATAGGCCACGGNACCAAAATCGATAATCTGGTTCAGATTGCACACAACTGCCAAATTGGAAAATATAATCTTATTTGTGCCCAGGTCGGTATTGCTGGCAGCGCAAGCACAGGCGACTATGTCGTCATGGGCGGTCAAGTCGGAATTGCTGACCACGTGGTGGTCAGCCCTCAAACAAGGATCGGCGCACAAAGCGGTGTTATTAGTGATGCTAAAAAAGACAAATACTTTGGCACGCCNGCTCGCAATGCTGCCAAATTCATGAGAGAAACAGCNGCACTGGGTAAACTTCCTGATATGCTCAAGCAAATAAGAGAGCTTGAAAAGCAGCTNAATGCCCTCACTGAATCATCAGATTCNACACAGCAGGATGCAGCCTAACCGTGGACAACATCCCTGCATTAACATCAGAAGCCCGACTAGANGCTGAAGCTGTTGGATTAATGGCTGGCTGGGGAGAATACCCTGTCATCGTGGCNCGCAGCCTCAAGAAACAGGGCTACCGAGTTATCTGTATAGGAATTAAGGGACATGTGGACTCGGAACTAGCGAAAGAGTGTGATGAATTCACGATGGGTCCGATTGGCAAAGCTGGTATGGCCATTCGTTTCTTCAAGCAGCACAATGTGCACCATATCACCTTCGCCGGCAAAATCCACAAGGTTAAATTCTTTCAAAAATTTGCGTGGCTCGACTACATCCCGGACAGGGCGTCATTACGAATGTTCTACGACTTTGTCATCACCAAGAAAAAAGATCGTAAAGACGACACCTTCCTATTAGCATTTGTAAATCTATTCGAGCGGCATGGAATCTCAGTACTTCCGGCCACATATTTCGCCCCGGAGATCCTCGTGAAGCAAGGCAACNTAACCTGCTCTAAGCTATCAANATCGCAAGAACTTGATATTCAGTTTGGTTGGAAAATCGCCAAACAAATGGGNGGGCTCGATGTTGGACAAACCGTTGTTGTCAAAAATCAGGCAGTGCTCGCGGTAGAAGCAGTGGAAGGCACGGATCTTTGTATTCAACGAGCTGGCGAATTGTGCAAACAAGGGGGATTTACAGTTGTGAAAGTCGCCAAGCCACAGCAAGACAGTCGGTTTGATGTCCCAGCGGTCGGGGTAGGTACGCTCGAAGCGATTAAAAANGCCGGTGGTAATTGTCTGGCGATTGAAGCCGGACACACTATCATCCTCAATGAAGCGGATGTCACGGAATTTGCCCGAAAAAACAAGATCTCAGTCGTAGCCCTTAAAGACGGACAAGTATCCGTCGAAGATACCCAACGCGATGCTGCTTAAGTCGCGAATTGNAAACTTTNATTAAGGCTGCTTAGCACAAATCGTCGAGCGTCACAATTCGAGAGACGTCCGCCAATTCAGTCGCGATTGCGTCTTCCCCAGTTGACGNCCGATCAATCCAAATACCTTGCCAACCAGCCTCTAATGCTGGTTGTATATCATTATCTAACCGGTCACCAATCAGCACAATTTGCTCTGCTGGCACGGCAAGCCGCTCGGTGATACCATCACAAAAACCTCTAGCCGGCTTACTCCAGCCTAACTGAGCTGAATGAAAGACGTGCTGCACCTGACTCAGAATCGAATCGCGCTGAACGATCCCTTCCAAGCGACTATCAAAATTAGAGGCGATGCCCAGTTGGAATCCACGACGCAACAACCGCTCAAAACAGTCCTTGACATCATCGTAAACACGCCATGCTTCACTGGAAGCAAAATAATCCCACAGTTCCTGAAAGAGTTCATTGCCTGCTGATTTGAAGTCAGGAAACGTTCCTTCCACGACTTTCACCCATGCAGCAAGCGTCGATTCTTCCGTTACGCGCATCTGGGAATTTTCGGCGCTAAAGACTCGGGAAAACACCTGTTTGAAGCGAATTAACACTTCCTCTTGCTCCAAACCGTCGATGTAACGACTGCCAATATCGACATAGGTCTGAGCAATGCTCGGTTGGGGAGCCAGCACGGTCCCGACAGCATCGAATAACACTATTCTAATATCATCAGCTAACATTTCCGACTCAGTGGAAACCTGTAAAAAAGGGGCTTCTATAAAAATAATCTGACGATATCGTTGGACACAATAAACAGCATGAAGCCCAGCAAGAGAAACATGAACATCACCGACAAGGTTCCCTGAATGCGTTCACTCACCGGCTTACGTGTAATTAACTCGATGGTCAAAAACACAAAGTGTCCACCGTCCAGCACTGGAATCGGCAAAAAGTTTAAAATCGCGAGGTTGGCACTGAGCATTGTCAGGAACAAAAGTAAGCGAGTCACACTTTGGGATGCTTCATCTTTCGCCACCTTGATAATCATGACCGGCCCACCAAGATCGCGTACGGAAGCTGTCCCATCAGCAATCCAACCAAGCGTTTGCCCCACTCGTTGCAGATCCTGTTTAGTTCGAATCCACCCTTGAGACATTGCTTCTCCTAACCCGTCAACCTGATGAACACGCTGCAAAGGATTAAATACGACTCCGCGTGAAGGCTGGAAATAATCTTCGACAGCCGTCCACTCAGGTACAATCTCCACCAGTTCATCCAGACCTTCTCGTTCAAATATCAATTTTGTTTCAATCGTTGAATTAGCCAACTGCGAACTGCCATGAACGTGAAACCAGGTCCAGTACTGCGACATACTTCTGACAGCAAGCAGTTCACTATCAACATTCTCGCCAGCGTTAGCCTCTACCCGCTGAACATACTGAGTTGCAACTAATTCATCACCAACTTCAACCTGAGCCACTGACGAGGCTACCACAAGATGGCTGGTACGATAAGCCAGTCCCAGCGATGTCAGACATCCCACAGCGTTTGGCACACGAGCCATATGAGTAACACCGCTTTGAAAGGCGGGATCAGTAATTTCCACCAGTGCTGCATCCGCTTCAGGACCACGTCGCACACTAAAAATTACTTCTTGCCCATCAAAGGCCGTTAAATACTGAGGCAATTGAATTGCGCCAACACTGGCAAGATCGACGCCGTTTACCTTTTCAATCACGTCACCTAGTTGGAAGCCCAGTTCAACTGCCTTGCTTCCTTCCTGAAAGGAAGTGATCGGGCCGATTCCTAAAACAAAGCCGGGACCGTTCATCTTTAACGGAGGAATGGTCAGAACCATCTCAGATCCTGTGCGTAACACTTTGACTTGTATCGATTTGCCCGGATTTTTAGCGAATGCCTCCCGAACTTCCCAACCCAATCGTTGCCGCTTCTCTTTCGGCCCGTAGCCATCGAATGAAATGGTTGTGCCTTCCACTTCAATAACCTCGTCTCCGGGCATTAATGACGTTTCAACCTCTTCACCTTCCGGATCGAGAGGGGCTGTCGTGAAGGCAACCGTGCTATTAGCTGCATTCACAATCCCCACAGCCCGCTGTTTGCCATCATTACTCATCTGCACTGGAANAACATTACTGGTCCGCTTTTGNCGCTGACGATCAACGACTCGAAACGGAATCTCGTTGGAACCTTCCATNCCGGCGCCGATCACCGCATATCTCAGATCCCAGGTATAGCGATAGAAGAAACTGTCTTCGTCATCCTCACTAAAACCAACAAGGTCATAACCTGATTCCCATCCTGCTTTCCATGCGGGCGACCCGTAGGTTACTCCCCCCACCGCGGCAGGCTGAATCGGTGTTCCAATTTTGTAAGCAGCNGCGGCCATTAGAATCCCGAAGATCAGGTTCATAATCACTCCGGCAGAAATAATCGCCATACGTTGGGGAACATTTTTGGCTGGGTAACTCCGAGGATTTAATACTTCTTCGCCGTCTTCATTAACGGTGCGAATCCGGGACGCTTCTTCTTCTGCCTGATTCGGATTATCATCCTGCCCCAGCATTTTGACGTANCCACCNAGTGGAATCGTTCCGAGACCATATTCTGTTTCACCCCACTGGAACTTAAAGATAGCTCCGGGCAATCTAAGCGGGCCAAGTCTTATAGGCACATCAAAACCGACGTAAAATTTATCGCACTGCACACCACAGGCTTTAGCAACTAGAAAATGGCCAAGTTCATGAACAAAAATGACAAAGCCAAGTCCAATCAGGACTTTGCCAATGTTCCATGCACCTTCCAAAAACCCGTCAAACGACGCGGCAATTAAGGTTTCCAACGTAATATCTCCTCTCGAGCCCAGTGATCAAGCTCTATAACGCGCTCTAAATCCGGGTTCGGGTCGTAGTCATGATGATTTAGTACGTCACGGCAAGCCGAAACGATTTGAGTGAATTCTAACCGCCCATGCAGAAAACCGGCAACCGCTGATTCGTTAGCAGCATTTAATACTGCNCCACAAGTTCCACCACGTTCAGCTACTTCACGCCCCAGCAACAACGCCGGAAACCGCTCATAATCAGGTGGAATNAACTCGCATTTAAATGTTTTTGACAAATCCANTTTGGCAGCCGGGCCTTCCCAACGCTGTGGATAGGACAAGGCATATTGAATTGGAAGTTTCATATCCGGAGGGCTCATTTGAGCCAGCACACTGCCATCACAGAATTCAACCATCGAATGCACGATGGATTGCGGATGAACGACAACATCAATCTTATCGATTGATAACCCGAACAACCAGCGGGCCTCAATAATCTCCAACGCTTTGTTCATCATGGTTGCTGAATCAACGGTAATNTTNGGGCCCATATTCCAAGTGGGATGAGCCAATGCTTCTTGAACAGTGACGTCTTCCAACTGCTCAAGCGTATGATTTCTAAAGGGGCCGCCACTAGCCGTCAATATTACTCGGGCAACTTCTGTTTCCCGACCTGCACGCATAGCCTGAAAAATCGCACTGTGCTCGCTGTCTACCGGAAGAATAGAAACACCGCGATCACTAGCCAATTGCATAACCAATGGTCCGGCTGTTACCAGTGTTTCTTTATTAGCCAAGGCAATCGTTTTTCCTGCTTCGATCGCAGCCCATGTACCTCGCAGCCCTGCACTTCCAACAATCGCAGAAACGACGATATCAACATCGTCCCGAGTAACTAACTCAATAATGCCTTCCTGCCCCGACAAGACCTTGGTCTGGCTGAAATCTGACAACTGTAGATTTCTTAGCTGTGATTGGTCTGAGATAACAGCNACAGCCGGTTTAAATTCAGCGACCTGCTGAGCGAGCAACTCCAGATTCGAGTGGCCCGTGATACCAACCACACGAAACCGCTCGGCACATGCCTGCACAACCTCCAGCGTACTACGACCGATGCTACCGGTCGAACCGAGAATTGCGATATTTTTCAAGCCTGAATTCATTCTTTACCGAGCAATTAACCGTCGGGGAAATAATCATTCTAGAAGGGGGGCGATGTTGCCGCAATACAATAGAAGACAAGGCCAAGATACTATNAATTNGTGGAATGACCGGNAAACTCTGCTATTGNCGGCAAGGAAGTTTGCGCNCCTCGACGCGTGACGCTCAAGCTGGCCGCTTGCACNGCTAAGGCCACCGCCTCTGAAAANACCGTACCTGAAGCTAATTGAGCGGCTAATACCCCATTAAAACAATCACCCGCAGCGGTCGTATCCACAGCATCTACCTGAGGAGCTNCGACCTCAACAAAACTTCCTTCGCCATCGATGACAACAACTCCCTCGGAGCCCATCGTAACNACCACTATAGCAATTCCAAACTTACGGATGATTACTCGGGCAGCTTCCACTGCGGACGCAACATCCTGAATCTCAACTCCTGATAACTGACAAGCTTCNTGCTCATTAGGAGTAAGNATATCCACCTTATTCATCAANCCATGCTCTGCTAATCCAGGTACAACAGGAGCAGGATTGAGAATGATCATTGCGCCACCTGCTTTGCTTCGCTTGACCGCNGCGTGAATCGTATCTAGTGGAACTTCCAAGGAAGCCAACAGGACTGCCACGTTCCCAAACTCCTCGTCGCCCAGGCCTTCTACATCGGCAACGGATAACGCTGCATTCGCCCCCGGAGCAACGCAGATCATGTTTTCGGCTTGCTGGTCTACAAAAATAGCGGCGANCCCTGTGGCGAATCCTTTTTTTTTGACAATTAAAGAGGCNTTCAGGTGAGGCTCATTCTGATAATCNTGGACAANACTGTGACCGAAATCGTCATCACCTACTGCCGCCAAAAATNCAACATCCGGTGAANCTNAACTCCCGCCTCGAGCTGATGCGACAGCCTGATTCGCACCTTTCCCTCCATTAATCTGCGAAAATATTCCTCCCAGAACGGTCTCTCCCGGAGAAGGTAACGTNTCTGTTTCAAGCACTAAATCGAGATTAATGGANCCGATGACCATTAGGCNACTCATAATACTCCCCTTTGTTCCCAACCAAATACTCTCCTCACAATACCATGTCTACCCACTCCGTCTTGATTTGTCNCTCAACTCTTTGGGAAACGCCGGACTGGAAAACNATTAAAAACTGATGTNGCTAGGCNGAGCAAGACCAGGCNGCAACGGACAAGTTCAATNGGGTAGACAAGCCTCCCGGCGTCAGTTTTTTTTATTCCTACAAATTGAACTTAGTTTCATTAGGGTGTACGCTTTAGTACATCACACTCAAATTTATAAGTATTAATTCTAATTCGAATACTCGAAGGAGTTTCTAGAATGACTAAACGTCAACAACGACGTGACTTCATGAAGTTAACTGCAGCAGCAAGCACTGGATTCTTTGCTGCCAGCGGAGTAGAGCTAAAAGCAAGCACGTCTGCCAATGAAGTGATTCGATGGGCCTGTGTCGGGGTCGGTGGTAAAGGTACCAGCGATTCCAACGATGCTGCTCGTCATGGTGAAATCGTCGCAATCTGTGATATCGATGACGGCAACCTAAATAAAGCAGCTGAAAAATGGCCAAAAGCTAAAAAGTTCCATGACTATCGCAAGATGTTCGAGGAAGCAGGTGACAGCTTTGACGGAGTTACCGTGAGTACACCTGACCATAATCACGGACCGGCCGCTGCTCTCGCGCTCAAAGCGAAAAAGCACACTTTCACTCAGAAGCCTCTGACTCACACCATTCAGGAAGCTCGCCACCTTGGCGACCTGGCCAAAGAAGCTGGTGTTCAAACTCAAATGGGTAACCAAGGGACAGCGTCCAGCAACCTTCGTCGTAGTGCTGCACTACTGCGTAACGGCGTAGTGGGAACAGTGAAGGAAGTACACGTTTGGACAAACCGACCGGTTTGGCCTCAAGGTGGCGGGCGTCCAACAGACACTCCTGCCATTCCTGATCACATTCACTGGCCAGAATTTCTGGGGCCTGCAAAGCATCGTCCCTACCATCCTTCCTACACTCCCTTTAAGTGGCGTGGTTGGTGGGATTTCGGAACGGGTGCATTGGGTGACATGGCTTGCCATACTTTAAACATGCCATTTATGGGACTGGACCTATTTGATCCCACCAGCGTTGTAGCTGAAACCAGTGGTCACAACAAAGAAACTTATCCGGCGAAGTGCAAAATCACTTTTGAATTCCCGGAATACAAAGGCCGTCCTGCTGTGACCATGTACTGGTACGATGGTGGTGAAAAACCAGATCGTGCACTGTTCCCAAAACGCAACCAGTTCAAGGATAAGAATGGCAAAGAAATTGTTGCTGACACGAAGGCTTACGCCCGTCTACTGAACACTGGTTCACTGATTGTTGGTGACAAGGGCTCATTCTTTTCACCCGGCGATTATGGTCAGGACGCTCGTCACACGGGTATACTTCAGGGTGACAATTTTACCTTGGTGGGCGATCTCACTCAGGAAGTCGAATTCCCGGAATCCCCGGGTCACTTCACCGAATTGGCAAATGCCATCAAAGGTGGGCCGGCCCCGATTTCCAACTTCCCAAACTACGCAGGTCCTCTTACCGAAACGATCCTTCTTGGCAACCTCGCTGTCTATGCTGATGGCAAGAAGATCGAATGGGATGCGAAAAACATGGTGCCAACCAATGCTCCAGAAGTCGCTCACATTGTTCGCAAAGAGTACCACAACGGGTATGGAATCTAAGATTCTTAATTCGATTGTGGTGTGACTTAGCTCCACGATACGGCCGTGAATGCCACTTGGTATTCACGGCCTTTTTTTTATGCCATAATTAGCTCCACGCACATCACTTAGGTGCTGTTACCACTGAAGACTCACAACTTTGATCACAGGTGAACCATGGCAAAAGTATTGATGCCGTTAGGAGATGCAACCGAGGCTCTGGATACGTTTTACCCCTTCTTCCGTCTCAAGGAAGCTGGCTATGAAGTTATCGTCGCCGGCCCGGAAGCCCGTCTCTATCACACCGTACTGCACGAAATCCCGCCCGATTCCAGTATCCCATGGGATATCACTCAGGAACGACCTGCTTATTTCATCAAAGCTGAAGTTGCGTTCAAAGACATTAATCCGGACGAATATGCCGGTGTATTCATTTCAGGTGGACGAGCTCCGGAGTACATTCGCTATGACGAAGATCTTAACCGCGTCGTGAAGGCCATTCACGATGCAGGTAAGCCCGTTGCCAGTGTCTGCCATGGTATCGAAATCCTAACGTCAGCCGGCATCATCAACGGTCGAAATGTAACGACCGTTGCCAAGTGTGCTATGGATGCTGAGCAGGGTGGAGGAAATTATGTCAATCAGGAAACCGTCGTCGATGGAAATATCGTTTCGGCGAGAACATGGCACGACAACGCTCCACTAATGAGAACCTTCCTGGAAATGCTGGACGCCGAACAAAGTGCCAACTGACACAAAGTATTGACCAAAAGGATGAAACAACCATGACCATGCGATTTGTAATGATCGGGGGGTTTTTGGGAGCCGGTAAAACGACGACCATTGGAAGACTGGCTAAACTCTATCAATCTCAGGGTCTTAAAGTCGGTATCGTTACCAACGACCAGGCCTCTGATCTCGTCGATACGCATACCTTGCGGAATCAGGGCTTTGAGGTAGGTGAAGTTGCCGGAGCTTGCTTTTGCTGCCACTTTAATGAACTGACGGCCACCACCTCTAAACTTAGCGCAGAGCACTATCCCGATGTGATCATCGCGGAACCGGTGGGTAGCTGTACAGATTTAGTGGCCACCGTTATTCAGCCTCTTAAACATTTGCATCAGGACCAGTTTGAAGTCGCTCCCTATGGAGTCATACTGAAACCCAGCCACGGTCTTCGCATCCTGAAAGGGGAAGCCAATTCAGGCTTCTCGCCAAAAGCAGCTTACATCTTTGAAAAGCAACTTGAAGAAGCAGACTTTCTTATCCTCAATCGAATTGACGAGCTTACAAGCGAGCAAATCGAAGAGCTGGAATTATTGCTTACCGATAAACATCCCGAGATTCCAATCGTTAAAATCTCTGCTAAAACCGGAGACGGAATGCAGCAACTGCTCAAGCAAATGGAGAAGTCGGGGGAATATGGGAATCGGATCCTGGAGCTCGATTACGATATTTACGCCGAAGGGGAAGCTGAGCTTGGGTGGCTCAATAGCAGCCTTAAAGTAACTGCAATTTCAGCCTTTGAACTGGATGCACTACTGTTGGATATCATCGAACGCATGCGAATCCGACTTGCCGAACTGAACGGTGAAACAGCCCATCTCAAAACGATCGGGATCGGAGACGCGGCGCACGCCGTGGCAAACCTTATCAGCAGTGATACTCCCGCCCAGATTTCTTTGGCTAGCAGCCGGGAATTAACACAGGCCGATATCATTGTGAACGCCCGAGTGGCAATCGCGCCCGAAATTTTGACCGACTTAGTGCACGATTGCGTGAATTCCTCGGTCGCAGCTATCAAGGGGACGGTTGAGTTTGGGGAGATGCAAAGTTTCCGTCCAGGCAGACCCGTACCTACCCATCGTTACCAACCAAGCTAGCTGGGAAACACGGAGTGAAGGTTTTGGCAATTTAGTCTTCGCCCTTCTTGATTTTTTCGTTCATTCAGCCGATAACAACAAAACGAGTGGCAGGTCCAGCCTGTATGTCTCTCAGGATGGGTGGCCGAGTGGTCGAAGGCGGTAGTCTTGAAAACTACTGTACGTTGACGCGTACCCTGGGTTCGAATCCCAGCCCATCCGCTTCCATTTGAAAACGCCGGTTGTTTGAATTCAACCGGCGTTTTTTGTTGACAAAATAGGAAATATGGTCAACCTATTCCCCTACTGTCTCAAAAGCTAAATTTTTTGGGTCGAACGAACCGAAACCGATAAGGCCTACCGTTTGTTCCCGCTTCCGTTTTGATCANCGGCCACATGCAGCTANCCGAATCAATCAGAGCTCGCGTCATCGACTTCTTCTTAGACAATGGAGCGGATGCCACTATGGAACTACAGGAGGTCNTCCTCCTNTCGAACGGANACTACAATGGAAGACGTTTCTATTGTGGNAACCTGCAGGCTATATGGTTGCCACNGTCTGGTGAACTTTCACTCATGATCNAAGATGTGGAACAGGCAAGAATCAANATTAGCGNCGATGAAGCCGCAACTAACGCCGCCTAAAGNCCAAGATTCTGNAACATGAATTGTTNGCATGCTGTTAAAATGCCTCCATGCGACACATTCCTCTGTTAGCCTCGTCTAGCGTCCTATAAGCAAACCACTGCCATGCAATACTCCTTTCGACTCGCGGAAATTCTCGGACATATCCCTGATCCTAAAAAACGTCCGGGAACCGTAAAGGCAATCGTCGAATATACCGGCCTCGACCGGCACCAAGTTTCAGCGCTATTAAAAAACGAAGTCAAATACATACCGCTCAAAGCACTATCTCGGCTTTGTGATTATCTTGTCGAGCATGGATATGCGAATGCGGACCAATTACCTGGCGCACTGTTTGCTGTGGAGTCTGAGAACTTCTGGGAAATGCTGGCACGCCGCCAACGAATTGAAATCTGTTGTGGCATTCGTCGTTTTCACGACGACGGCGACGGTCCGCATGGTGCCTGGCTAGTCGCCTCGGACTCGTTGCTCATGGGCGAATTGCTCAATGGAATCTCTTCCCTTGGGGGAACCTCCAAGATGAATGATTCCGAGCCGATTCCTCACCCCGAATTACTTCAGCAATCTCTAGTTTGGAGTCCCTCGGAAGAGGACCAGGCCGAAGTCTTCCGACGAAGTGCTGAAGTCTATGATGCTTTCACTCAATTTAGTTCTGACCGAGGCCTAATCGGATTAGGCTCCGTTAAGAGTAATCCGGTGGTTGAACATATCATGGCCACCACATTTGGCTGCGAACCATTCAAGGAGCAATCCAGCGTCGCAGTAGGTATCGAACGTAGCTGTCCGTTCATGCTGCGTTATCGCGATAGTGATCTAAAACCTGAATCGTGCATGGCTGGAACGCGAATCTCACAATCTGAATTTCCTCAGACACCGGGAATCATGTACGAGAAAGAAGACGGAACCTGGGATATCGTTCGGTGGAACGAAAAGACTGAAGATGCTGCCATGGTGTTTTACATCCACCGTGAAGCATTAGGACGACTGGAAATGGTTGTAGGTGGCTTCTCAGGCCGAGCTACACGCATGCTCGCTCGAACTCTGGCGAGCCGCGGCGAAGACTTCTGGCCTCCCGTATACACCGGACACGGCGTTCAGGTGGGAGCATTTGCGATTCAGTTCTCTTTCACCACGCCTAAACAAAATAAGCACGACATCCTACTGACCGAGCANCCCAGCAANGTCAAGATTACACCTTTACATCACGATGTCATTGCTCGTCGACTGGAAAANTAGNCTAGCTNTTGCGACTAATCTCAGCCTGTCGAATACAATCTTGCATACGCAATGTGAGCAATTCGATTATCGCTTCGTCGCTCATTTCAGTAACCTGCTCCGCTGAAATCGGTGGACCATACACGCAACGAATACGTTCCAAGCATGGAAGTTTTCCGCCTCNTGGAAGACAATCATAGGCTCCGACAAAACCACAGGGTATTAATGGCACCTTGGAACGGCGTGCTAAGGTGATGAAACCAGTCTTTAGATTCTGCAATTNCCCAGTCTTGGTTCTTGTTCCTTCCGGAAACATCACCACGGCTTCCCCAGCCTTGAGTTTTCTGAGTGTTGCCTTGATGCCTTCAATACCCATTCCATCACGATTCAGTGGAATCGCGTCAAGCATGGAAATAACGAATCCAAACACAGGATTCTTAAACAGCGTCTTACGCGCAAGATAAATACAATGCCGGGAGGGAGCCATCCCAACAAGGGGTGGATCTAAATGGCTCTGATGGTTTGCGCAGATAATGGCTCCACCGGACTTCGGAAGATAATGACGGCCAATGCAGTGGTACTTGAANAGTAATAAACCAGCCAGGCGNAAAAGATACCGGAACACGGTATAACACAGAAATTTCCCCAGAGGTTTACGTNTTTTTTTCGAATCTGCCATAAACGCCACGAAATTTCCTGCGACTGAAAATTCAAGAACAGCCGATCTCAAACTTTGATTACTATAACATGTTCACTAACNTGTGTTACATACGAATACGAACCAGTCGTTCCAAGTGCTCAACNACTTCAAATGGACGCATACCATCAGTAATCACGTGCAGGGCATCCACNGCNGCCTTCAACCCCCCTACTTCACGAGCTTCATCCTGCTGATCACGGAGATTCTGCTGTTCCAGTATTTCTTCCGTCGTGACNTCTTTACCGGCCTGTCGCATTTGCTCAACTCGCCGACGTGCTCGTTCCTCAGCACTGGCTGACAAGAAGATTTTGCATTCCGCCTCTGGAAACGCCACTGTACCCTGATCCCGNCCTTCGGTCACCACATCATCTTCTGAAGCCAATTTCCGCTGTAAAGTGACCATCGCTTCACGAACCNGCAAGTTGTCAGCCGCATANTGAATTAATGCCGTGACTTCAGGCGACCGGATTTCAGAAGCCACATCCTCTCCGGCAAGCAATACGAGTGCACCGTCAAACTCAAGGTCGAGNTCAGTCGCGATCTGTGCTAACANATCGTCATCTCTCCAATCAACTTCCTGGCGACTACCCTGCAATACCACACAGCGATACATTGCTCCGGTATCCAGAAAGTCAAAGCCGAGTTTTTCGGCAAGCATTCGGGCAACAGTACTCTTCCCTGCGCCGGCCGGTCCATCAATTGTCACAATCATGAATTACCTTTTTGGTTGTCTGACTTGAACAGTTTTAGAACCGAGCTTNCAACTCAACCCATTCATTTGCGGTTAACGGNAGAANAACNCGTCCTTCATCCAGATCACACTCAGNAATCTTCTCACCATTCAGCTTAAACTGGGTGGCAGCAGTGACCGCACGACAACTCGTTAATCTTGCACGCACGGGCCGTCCTGCACTCTCCATTAGACGAGCTTTGTAACCCACTACGGAATCATTTTCATGCCATGCCTCCCAGCGTGTAACAATTACATTTTTGGCATCGACATGNAACAAGGAACTTGACGTCTGACCAGCTGGCGGGGGCGCAGTTTCATTTACCACAATTGGCTTCATTCCAAACTGACGTGCAGCATGTACNGGCTGAGGCANATCCAANCCNATCCCCAATTGGAACCGGCGGTTCGTCTCACCACTAACTATCAANATAGAGTCCAGNAATCGACGNCCGACACGACGATGAAACGGCAACCCACCGGTCAAAAGAGCTGTCTTCTTTTCCGACTCCACTTCTAAATACTGGGGGGCCTCTAAACGGCTGCCTGAAGCACGTTGACGCACATCATTGACCGTACGGTAAACACTTGCCGCCTCATTATCCCAGGCATAACGCANGCAATAATAGGAATTCCATGGATTGTTCTTGGGTTGTTCTTCAATCTCCAGTTCAATATCGAGATCCAAAACTCGTGAGCCACGTCGCAAGGAAAGCACCTGCGTATATCGAGCAAGTCTATCCCCTGCCCTGCTCATGATACGACCGACCACCGTAATCTCACCATACACCGAAGTGCTGGCAGTCACCTCAACCGAGTCAGCCGCCATCACCGAATAGTTCGCTAAATCATCCACTTCGGTCGGACGCCCTGACTTCTTACGTACCGGTCGACGGTAGGCTAACTGAAATGACCCCCGATTGTGACGAGGTGCATCATACGAATTAATTGACTGGATACCTCCGGTTGTTTCGTTGACAAGTACTTCAAAAAAGTCGTTTTTAAGGACGTTCTTATCCGCGATAACCGGCCCAGATTTTTCACGTTTTTTACCCGACGACAACCATGTAAATCCAAGGGACGGTGTATCAACGACAACCTGTTTTACGTCTTCACCCGAGGCTGCCGCATAAACCGGCTTCTCGAGAGCCGGAATATTCAACAAATCAGCATTGTCAACATCGAGTCGCCGAGTTGAACCATAGGGGTTAAAGACCAAAGTTCCCTGAGTCGCCACTCCATCTCGAGGAACAGCGGCTGCCAAAGCCAGTCCAACCTGAGCTTCAAGCTCGGTCACCGTTTGCTCTAGTGCCTCGAGACTACTCTCCACTCCTTGGTCGGTCAGAATCTGACTTATACCTATCAATTGCTGTCTTGATGAATTCACACCTTCGAGTGTCTCCGTTCCCATCAGGCTTAGCATCAAATTAGCACCTTCAAGTAATTCGAGGCAGTTATTTAGACGCCAGTATCTAACCGACCGCGAAACCGGGTTCGNGATAGATTTGATCATCGCTTGTTTTAGGTAAGGAGCCTGATACTGATCTCCTTCNAAACGTTCATTCATTCCCGGNAGGTCGGTATCTCGGAAATATTCTTCCAGAGTTACAAAGCGTCCCAGTGCATTGGTATACCTGGCCGCTCGACGCATATCTTCATACCATGGCAAAACCTGCCCCGGCCAATGTGCCAGNCAAAGTGTGGCGACATGATCCATATCCATGGTTTCGCCGAGCCGGTTCGAAAGCCCAAGAAATGTCTCATGCCGGTTGGCATTAAGAGGGGTACGGGCAATGCAATCAAGTTGAGAATTCTCCACTCCTTCCCAACTAGTTTTGGCTTGCGAGCTTTCNGGATAGCTTCCTTCTCCCAAAAGGAAGTGCAANGCNGCNTCATACCCCANTTGCTTTAGCCATTGNGGATGGTTGGGAGTGATTCCAAANTCTTTGCGGCCATAGACTTTTGGCATATCACCAAAGNCCTGCTGATACGCTACTTGTCCAGCGAGCAATGATTCCCTAACGGTTTCAGCGGGCAGTATTGTATTAGGGATATCCTCAGCTTCACAACACATTACGCTCAATGTTTGGTCAGCCAGACGTTGACGCACAAGATCGGCAGATNCCGCCGTTTCCTGTAACTCCCGATAGAGTGACGGTGGAATTAACAGGTTGGTGGGCGGAGAGTCGGTCAGTTCTTCACGTAGCATCTCTCCTAAGGTGGACCCAGCAATCATGTTGACATCCACGAGATAGGCGTCGACCGAGTAGTAATGGTCACGCTCGGTTGANAGCAAGTCGAAAGCGGACTGAATCTTTTCCTCAGCCTGTTGGCTTTCTCCNGCNACTGCAAANCTAGCNGCTTCACAAACCGTATTTTCAAAGTGAATTTCATCAAGATTGCTNGCGTACCGCATTTGTCGTGTGAGCAGTTCAATCTGCAGGTAGAAGTAACCAAGAGCCAGAAAGTCATCGACCAATCCCTGCGGAATGACCGGAACTTCCAATCCTTCCAACGCCAGGCGAATAATCTCTTGACGACAAGTCTGACGGCTGATGACTCGTGCTCCGGCATCTTCCGCTCTTTGCAAATAACCTGTTTGCAAGTTATCTGCACTGGCTGCTGGGACGACGATTAATTTATCGAGCAGTTCTTCCGGAGGATCATCAACACGATGCCATTTGATAATCCCTCTGGCTTCATGAATCAAAAAGGGATGCCAAAGGCCTGTCCAGCTAGCGAGTAAACTCGCTGCATCGTCCCCTTCATGGTAGGTCGGAAAATCTTCTAAACTGTGGCAGGACAGCAGAATTGAGAGTTCTTTATAGGGCATCTCTGAGCAACCGTTGCGTGTAGTGTCTAAATGATGATGTCGCTAATTCGATAGCGGAATGAAAAACAAGATATTGAAATCCATTGTCTTCAGATACCCTGTGTATGACATTATTTGCTCATCTTACGTCCACTGCCATACGTTGCCTCATTATTTCAACGGTTTAGTCACTGAATCAACTACTATCACTAACTCGATTTAGACCAGTATTAACCGGTAAATCAATTGACACTAAAACAGGCGATTAACTAAATTAACAGTAAGGAATATGAGATTTTATTGGAACTATTTATTGGTTACATTTTGTCTAAGTTAATATTGCGGAATCATTCATTTATGAACTTATCTTTAAACCGCTAAGGGCAAAGCATTTTTTGACCACTACAATGGCGTTGTAATCGGTATAATTACTCTGTTCTGAGTATATTAATAGCCGAAGTTGTGATGGACATAACGACTGTAGGACGTGTAATATCCGAACGATTCTGATATCAGAATCCAAGAGGCTTCTGGCCGATAGAGTTAGTAACGTAGTGCGCGCCCACTATCGAAGTTTGCATGTCCGGCGAGAACTACGGAGAAGTTAATTACATCACTCAAATAACGAACCGGCAACTTGCCGTTCGAATTGATGTTTGGAAAGGGTCCTAATGGCCGCAAAAAAAAACCCGGGAGTCTGGGGAGTTGACATCGGACAATGTGCACTCAAAGCAATGCGTTGCGAGATGCAGGATGGAGAGATCGTCGCCACACAGGTTGACTACATCGAGTATCCAAAGATTCTAAGTCAACCGGATGCTGATCCGAATGCTTTAATTGCAGATGCTTTGGAGCAACTACGTGAACGCAATGACATCGATGATGAACGTGTAGCAGTATCTGTTTCAGGACAAGCGGGCTTAGCTAAATTCTTCAAGCCGCCGCCAATCGAACAAAAGAAACTCCGCGATATTGTCGAATTCGAAGCTCGTCAGCAAATCCCTTTCGAATTGAGCGAAGTGGTCTGGGATTACCAGCAAATGGGTGGCGGTACCGAACTAGAAGGCCTTATCACCGAAGCCGAAGTTGGCTTATTTGCGATGAAGCGCGACCAAGTGGTTCGCGAAATGCAGCCATTTGATAATGCCGAACTCAAACTAGACACTATTCAACTCGCTCCAATGGCAGTTTACAACAGCGTTACTTATGACCTGTTGGATAACTGTCCCGATCCAGATGCCTTTGACCCGGATTCTCCACCCGCCAGCTACATGGTGCTCTCCATCGGAACCGAAACGACAGATATGATCGTTACCAATGGGTTCCGCGTCTGGCACCGAAGTATTCCGATCGGCGGTAACCACTTCACTCGCCAAATGACTCAACAACTCAAGCTGACATTTGCGAAAGCGGAACATCTCAAACGTAATGCTCGCGATGCACCGGATCCAAAACGAGTTTTCCAGGCGATGCGTAGTGTCTATGATAATCTGGGAACGGAAGTTCAGCGTTCCTTGCGGTTCTTTGAAGGAATCGATCGAAAGGCGACGATCAAGGGCGTCGTGCTCTTAGGAAACACGGCCAAACTTCCTGGACTGCGCTCCTTTATCGGCAAGAAACTCGAACTCGAACTGGTCGAACTGGAAACATGGAACCGCTTGAAAGGTTCCAGCGTGACTGCCAGCCCAACATTCCGAAATAATGTTTTAGCCTATGGCAACTGTTACGGGCTCTGCTTGCAGGCCTTGGGTATAGCCCAACTACAAACCAACCTGCTCCCACGCGAAATCCTCTTTGACCGGTTAGTCGATTCAAAGAAGCCATGGGTTGTAGCAGCAATCTCTCTGCTGCTAATTTCCTTCACCTTCAATTACTTCCTGAACTATGCCCAATGGAATAAAGTTGCGCATGATTCTACCGGTAGCGACCCTATGGGGACATGGGAGAATGCGATCAACAGTGCTGAATCTACCAAAGAACAATCCAACTCGAATAAGAACGCTTACGATAAGTCTAAGAAAGAGTTTGAAAATCTCATCAAGTTTGGCAACCAACTGATCGGTAACGGGGACCGACAAGTGATGTGGCTCGAACTTATCGGAGCGATCAACTCAGTCTTGCCCGGCGAACAAACTCAATGGCGTGATCCTGATGTCATCAACTTCAAAGATCGCCCTGACTTCTATATCGAAGCAATCGATAATGCCTTTTTCACCGAAGAAGATTTGACTGCCTGGTGGGAGCAGCATGAGGAAAAGTATTCTGCGAGTCTGACAGAGATTGATGCCGACCGGCAAACTTGGCTGGAAAGTATTTCCCGACATGCCAACTTCATGCAAAATAATGCCGGCTACGTCAACATCTTAAGTAAATATGAAGTCGCCCGTCAGCAAGCCGTTGCTCAAAACGCCGATAATGATGGAAGTGGAGGTGGTGGGGGAACCGA
>PAJC01000127.1 GCA_002705165.1 Planctomycetaceae bacterium
CCGAAGGGCGAGATGCGATGCCCAGTTTTGATCATGGCCTTAATGCTCAAATCATTGCTGACGCAGTGCTGGAGTCCAATGAGAACGCAAGCTGGATCGATGTTGCAGACCGACTCGTCTAATCACGTTGCGTTCATCTCGCTATCCGACAATCTCTTCCTAACAAAAAATCTGCATGAGTGATCATCACGTCCAATCCGAAGCTGACACTGGTAACCAGGACAGGATTGTCGTGGCTTCGAAAAGTCGTCAGGTAAATTCATTAACTGGCGTACAAATTCTGGCCTCTGGTTGTTATACACCCGAAAACGTTATTGCGAATGAGGCCTTAGCCGAACTTGGGTACGACGCAGACTGGATCATTCAGCGCACGGGAATCCAGTCCCGCTGTCGGGCGAGTGATGACCAGGCCTGCAGTGATCTCGCATATGAAGCGGCTCGACGCTGTCTGGAGAACGGTAAGATCGATGCTTCTGAAATCGATCTGATTCTACTGGCGACGATCACTCCGGATCAGCCCACACCGTCAACCGCCTGCCATGTACAACGTATGCTTGGCTCCAATGCACCGGCGATGGATTTGGGAGCCGCATGTTCCGGATTTATGTACGCTCTGGTTACCGGCATGCAGTTCATTAAAACCGGCACATACCAGCGAGTATTAATCATCGGTGCCGACCTGATGAGCCGCACAGTGAATCCGGCTGATACAAAAACCTTTCCCCTGTTTGGTGACGGCGCCGGAGCCGTGGTCATTGGACCAGGCGGGGAAGAACAGGGATTTATCTCATACACCCTGGGAGCCGACGGGCACGGGGCGGAACTTCTCGAACAACCTGCTGGTGGAACACGATGCCCCGCCACTGTGGAAACGATTGCTAAGAATTTACAGTATCTACAAATGGATGGCAGAAGCGTTTTTAAATGGGCGATCCGCACACTCTCCGATTCTGTCAATCAGGTCCTCGATGCGGCGAGTTTGCCTGCTGACGAAATCGATCTGACAATTTTCCATCAAGCTAATATCCGAATTATTGACGCCGCAGCCAATGACCTTGGCCTGCCAGCCGATAAAGTCTTCGTCAATCTGGATCAATACGGAAACACGTCGGCGGCCAGTATTCCACTGGCACTCGCCGAAGCGGTCGAACAGCGGTTAGTCAGGCCGGGCCAAAACCTATTAATCAGCGGTTTTGGAGCTGGACTGGCATGGGGAGCCGGTGTTTGGCGTTGGTAATAAACCTCCCTCATAAAAATTAACTATCGTTTTTAGGTGAACATTCTCATGAGTGAAGCAACTGTAAAATCACTACCACCTCGTAGCACTGTCGCTGAATCTGACACCTGGGATCTCTCCAGTCTCTATGCCCATCATGACGGTTGGGAAACAGACTACGCGTTGGCGGAAGAGCAACTGGAAAAGTACAGCGCCTTCCAGGGACGACTGGCTGAAAACGCTGAAACTCTTGCAGAACTGCTCGCGTTCGATAGCGAAATCGAACGATTGTTAGAACAACTTGGCTATTACGCTTTCCTTCGCCTCACTGAGGACCAGACCAACAGTGAAAGTCAGGCGTTGGAGGCACGGATGCAAAATCTAGGTGCCCGAGCAGCTCAGGCTGCCAGTTGGATCCGACCGGAACTGTTGGCGATCGACTCAGATACCATTGATTCCTTTAGGCAAGCAGAATGCCTACAGCACTATCAACTTCAACTTGAACGAGTCCTGCGTTACCGCCCTCACACACTTGGGGCAAAAGAAGAAGAACTTCTGGCAATGCAAGCCGAAATGGCTCAGTCAGCTTCTAAAACCTTTCGACAACTTCATGATGCCGATCTCAAATTCGGAGAAGTCGAGAATGAGCATGGTGAATTAGTTGAACTGGGAAATGCCACTTTTAGTCAGTTTTTGATCTCGCCGAACCGGGATGTTCGTAAAGCTGCCTTTAACCAGTACTACAGCCAGTTTGAAGCTCATGAAAACACGCTAGCAGCAACACTAAGCGGGTCAATACAAAAGGATGTATATTACGCGCGCGCCCGTGGTTACGATAACGCGCTCACCGGAGCCCTTTTTCCAGATAATGTTCCTCAAAGTGTCTATGACAGCTTGATCGAATCGGTTCGCAACAACTTCGACGCACTTTACAGATATTACGAACTGCGACGCAACCTGATGGGACTTGATGAAATCCATCACTATGATACCTACGTACCAATCATTAGCGATCTTCAAGTCAACCGAAATTGGGATGAAGCCACTGATTTAGTAATTGCCTCCCTACAACCTCTGGGAAGCAATTACTGTGAAGTATTGGAAGCAGGCCTCAGAGGACGCTGGTGCGATCGGTATCCGAATGCCGGAAAACAAAGTGGGGCATTCAGTGCCGGGAGTTATGTCGGCGACCCCTACATCCTAATGAATTACAAACCCGCAGTACTCAACGATGTCTTTACTTTGACGCATGAAGCGGGCCACTCAATGCATTCGTATTACAGTTCGAAACATCAGAGCTTTGAGTACTACAACTACACGATCTTTGTCGCCGAAGTCGCCAGCACTTTTAACGAGCAGTTGCTGAGTGACTACATGATGAAACATGCTCAGAATGATCGGGAGCGTGCTTACCTGATCAACCGTGATATCGACGCTATCCGAGGTACGATCATTCGCCAGACGATGTTTGCCGAATTCGAAAAGATTACTCATGAGATGGCGGAAAGCGGGCAGCCCCTAACCGTTCAATCCTTCCGGGAAGTCTATGGTCAGCTACTAAAAGATTACTTCGGACCAAATTTTGCTATCGACGACTGTCTGTCACTTGAATGCTTCAGGATTCCACATTTCTATCGAGCGTTCTACGTTTACAAATATGCGACCGGATTATCTGCTGCTATTGCACTTAGTCAACGAGTCCTGCAGGGAGGGCAACAAGAGTTAGATGACTACTTGAACTTCCTTCAAGGTGGTTGCAGCAAGGATCCATTGGATTTATTACGAGAGGCCGGAGTCGACATGGAAGAACCTAAACCGGTGGATACTGCTTTGCAGCAGTTTGCATCACTGGTCGATCAACTGGAATCTCTTTTGAGCTAGTCGTTACATCTTTACTACAGATGATGTCGGGACTTGTAACTCATCGCTGGCAGCATCAAAATAAAAGACATGACCATTACGTTATATACAATTCAAATCATCGAACTATTCATATATACCTAAGGAGTACACCATGGCACGTCCGGTAACACTATTCACCGGCCAATGGGCGGACCTCCCAGCAGAGACAATCTGTCAGAAGACCAAAGAATTTGGTTACGACGGAATTGAACTCGCCTGCTGGGGTGACCACTTTAATGTTGTCGAAGCATTGGAAAATGAGAACTACTGTGCTGAGAAGCATGAGCAACTGGAACGCAATGGCCTGATTTGTAAAGCAATCAGTGCTCATCTAGCTGGCCAGGCAGTTCTCGATAACATCGACGAGCGTCATCAGGCGATTCTTCCTGAACATGTTTGGGGTGATGGCAATCCAGCCGGCGTCAATGAGCGTGCGATCGAAGAAATGAAGAATACAGCTCGCGCGGCACAGAAATTTGGTGTCGACATTGTGAATGGCTTCACTGGTTCAAGTATTTGGCATCTACTGTATTCGTTTCCACCTGTTCCGGAATCCATGATCCAGGACGGCTTCGATCTATTTGCAGAGCGATGGAACCCAATCTTCGATGTCTTCGGTGAATGCGGCGTAAAATTCGCGTTGGAAGTACATCCCACTGAAATCGCGTTCGATATCTACACCGCCGAACGTGCTTTAGAAGCTGTTGATCACCGTGAAGAATTCGGCTTCAACTTCGATCCAAGCCACTTAATCTGGCAGGGCGTTGATCCCGTGGAATTTATCCGTTACTTCCCTGACCGCATTTACCACGTACACATCAAAGACGCCATTCGCACGCTCAATGGTCGCACAGGTATTAACTGTAGCCATCTGAACTTTGGTGATCCACGTCGTGGTTGGGATTTCCGCAGCCCAGGCCGTGGTGAAGTGAACTTCGAAGAAATCGTTCGAGCGCTCAATGACATCAACTATACTGGCCCACTTTCTATCGAATGGGAAGACTGTGGCATGCAGCGTGACCAGGGTGCAACCGAAGCCTGTGCCTTCACGAAAGCTGTCGACATCTCTCCTTCTGATGTCCAGTTTGACGATGCTTTTGACAACTAAATTTCGTCTTAAGCGAACTCATGAAAAGAGGCGGGTGCTACTTAAAGCCCCCGCCTCTTTTACTGCGGTAAGTCGTTTTCCGCTTCTAAAACGGAAACTTCTCATCTAATGGTGAATTCGCCAGTTCCACTAGAAATCCTCCCAGACGCTCAACCAAAACATCCATCAATTTCTCACCTTTTTCAGCGGAGGCCTCATGCGGATACCCCGAACCACTATTGGTCGTCAGTAGATCCCATTGCCGAGTGAGACCGACCCAACCTTTATTGACGGCTTCAAATCGGGTCGGCTGGGTAGCTCCATCATCCGCATATAACGAGCCGTCTTCATTTTTTGCTACCAAATGGTTGCGATAGGCTAGGATCAATGAGGTTTCCATTTCACCTGCATGATCCTCCTTATGTTGAAAAATGTCGTGATAAACGTCCTCTAGCATACGAAACCAATTCGTCAGAAACAGGTGGGCTTCAGTCTGCCCTGACAATTCTCTTAATAGCGGCTTAAATTCATTTCCACCGTGACTATTGAGAATGACCACCTTGCGAATCCCGCTTCGCACCAACGATTCAACTAAATCCCCGATCACTTTGAACAACGTCGTCGGATAAAGATTCATCGCCAAAGGGAAGTGACGCATGTTAGTTTCGGTTCCATAGGGTACGGTAGGTAACAATACCACCTTCGCTCCCTGCTTATAGGCAGCTTCGCAAACCCGAGAGCCAATATCCTCAGCTTCGTAATGATCGGTTCCATAAGGAAGATGTAGATTATGAGGTTCCGTTGCCCCCATTGGCAGCACCGCTACATCATAGGGATTCTCTTTGATGTAACCATAATTCGCTTCGGAAAGAATCCAGGGTCGCATAATTAAACCGCCTTACTACTAAGTTGACAAACATTTAAGGTTGAAGTTTTATAAGACTGGATTTTACCTTGCCCACAACTTCGGCGCTCATATTGGTTCCGGTTAACTCCAGAAGCGCCAAGTTTATAATCGTCTCCAGATCCGCTGCCGCTTGATCGGTTACCACCGTTCCTGTGAGATATAGCACGGTTAGAGTTGACTTCCCTGCGAGGAACTTCACTGCCTTATCCGTGACCTTTGTATTAGCAAGGTCCAGTAACTCCAGATTATCCAATTCAGATAACACTTCTACTGAATCGTCGGTAATTTTTGTCCCGTCAAGCATCACTTCACGCAATCCCGATAGCGACCGAAATAACGCAATGCTCTTATCGCTAATTGAACAGCCCGTGACATCAAGCCAGGTAAGGTTCTGCTGCCCTAGAAGATTGGCAAGACCCATATCTGTTACCTCTCCGTGAGCAGCGCAAAATGCCTGCAATTTGGTATTTGGACGAAGACGACTTAGGTCTTCATCATTGATGACCAAAAATTCACGATACTCTTTATCAAATTGCTCATAAGCGACGCGGGATAATTGCGATAAAGAACCGGCAGTATCCGTTTTCGTATAGATCTTCCGAAGCAACTCAAAGAATGCCGGGCGGTACCGACCCTTCTTTCCGTCAAGAAGAAAATGTGCCAATCCACTACATTGTGAATAGAGGGGCACAATCTTTGGGTGGGCAACGAGCTCCTGCCTGCCTAATGTGGTGAGTTGTGCAAGCGGTTCATAGGATTGATTGACTAACGTATTAAAGCGTGCAAACTGCAGACGCTTTGATTCGAATCCTCCAAGCGTCGCAAACCGGCCGAAATCCTGCAACGATTCCATATAAGTCGCTACACCTTCAATGGCCCAAATATTTTGCTCTTCAGCCACGTTTTGAAGGGCTGGCCCCAATTCGTAAAACAGCTGATGAGCTACTTCATGGAGCCATGGATTAGAGACTGTCTTACCGAGGTGTAAAAACGATGTTTTCGTCGGAGCATAGTAATATCCGGATGAATTTTGATTACTGCTCGTCCTTTGCAGAAAGAATTGCTGGTACTCGTCTTCCTGAGAAAATAAGACGATTCGATGAACACGCTTGTTGTATAACGGAGCCGTTTCACCCGCCAACCTCTGCTTCAATGCCGACGTGTTGCACCAGAATTCAACAAATGCTTGCTGCCATACCGAATACATTGTTTCGAGTTCCCGCGCCAACTTGACCCCCTGAACCGCCGTGGCGTTGGTGGTAATCTCGAAATGAGCCGTCTTCACGGTATGATAGCCACCCGCAGTCCACCCGGTTAACGGAAATGCCTTCTTACCCCGGACAGCCGTGGGGCGCAATTGCAAAACGGTCGAATCGGAATATCCCAAAATCCTACGCGCCTGAAGATGACGATGATTTTCATGAAGTACCCTATGCAGTAGGCGATAGGCATCCGATCCATCTTTTAAACTTAGTGCCTGCTGGTAAAGACGCTCAGCCTCTGACTTGCGAATATCTGTAAACCTCTGATACCAAAACTTTTGTAGTTGAGGAGCGTTTCCTAATGGTCGGTGATGNTCCAGATTAAGAAAAGGATAGAATACCTGCTGGTCGNCTCGGTCTGNCACCACCCACTGCCTGGTAATCTCGGCCTGTTCCTTGAGTCCNAGTTGCTCACACTTCAGTGCTAATAATTCNAATTGCTGAGCAAAGTTAGGATTAACCTCCTGAGCGCGCNCGTGAACGNCAGTAGCCCCTATCGTAAGAGCGACAAAAACCATAGTCAGTAGATGANTTTTTGGCCGGAATCGATTCATACCTACATTCTAGCCGACTATCGATAAAACTTCTTCCGCTCANATGGCATNCATCTGTCAAACCGATTTCATACTTGTTTTTAATACCTGCAAGGCGGTAGAATTCTTCAGCACACCAAAACAACTGACTATCAGAAATGAAAGACACACTCTGGTGAAAACTAGTCTGCTCCTCACACTCCTGTTTAGCATCCTATCCCTACCNAACTCGCTGGCAACCAAGGTGCAGGCCACTCCTGTCGTTGACCTCGAACTGGCAATGGACGGCGTTCCCGACTTTGCCATCGTTCGTAAATGGGTTGAAATGCTGCAAAAAGCTGGATTCAAAAATGTCCGTGCTAGAAGTATTAANGANACCGACAAGCCTGAAGTGAAGACGATTGGGAAAGGGGACAATCAGCTACATATTGTCACTGGAGTCCTCGCTGGCACGAAGATCTATCTCCCAAACGCAACCATTAAATACGGTGATCTTGACGCTGCTAAAGCTTGGATTGCAAAACTAAAAGGAGACGGTGCTGCTAATCTGACTGCTGAAAAGGGTGCCTATGGTCTCACAAAAGAACAGATCGTCAAAGTCTATGACGAACTTTCCAAGCGAGTAACGTTATCAACTAAAGATCGCCCCACCAAAGATGTCATTCGCAGTATTTCACAAGTTTGGAAAGTTCGCGTCGGCGTGGAATCGAATGCCCGCAAGTACCTCTTTAGTGACAAACCATTCCCTGGTGAGCTTAAGGGNCTAACCAGNGGGTCAGCAATGGCCATGGCTCTGAAGTCTGTAGGGCTTGTCATGTATCCTGAAAAACCTGTNGGGAGTGANGTTCAGGTGATGATCTCTCAACATCAGAAAGAGAAAGAATTTTGGCCNACCGGCTGGGATTTAGAANCCAACGCTGGTAAAGCTGCTCCCGACCTNTTTAANGAACTGGATGTTGAAATCAAAGCGACTGAAATTTCCAAAACGCTGGATGCCATCGCACCCCGACTCAAGACCCCAATAATGATTGACTACGGTGAGATCGAGCGGCGAGGGTTAAGCCTCGAAAAGCGAGTTAACATCCCAGCNGGCAAAACGTTCTATAAAATAATCATTGATCGAGCATTATCGCAAGGCGGGCTACGCAGNGAGCTCCGTACCGACGAGGCTGGCAAGGTCTTTCTTTGGATTACGTATTAACAGCGCNCAAAAAAAGCACGACAGTGATATACGATCGTGCTTGNATGCTGTGATCACAGCATAAGGGTGGCTGAGGGGATTCGAACCCCCGACCCCTGGAACCACAATCCAGTGCTCTAACCAACTGAGCTACAGCCACCACTGAGAGTTTTAATGTAATTCGCACGCTGGGAATCGACAAGTGCGGAATTAACCAGTTAGACAATTAAACCCCAGCTGGCACCATCCCTTCAAAACCTTAGAAGTCTGCTCGTTGCGCGCCGGCAAACTTTACCGGCTTCCTAGCTAATAATGTCATGATTCACCGTCCCAAAGACATCTGTCAGACGGAAGTCACGNCCACTATACCGGAATGTCAACTCTTCATGATTNATGCCAAGTAAATGGAGAATCGTTGCGTGTAAATCATGCACATCCATTCGGCCATCNACGGCATCAACNCCCAGTTCATCTGTACCACCATGAATATGACCACCCTTCACCCCACCTCCACAGAGCCATGTCGTAAAGCCGGTATTATGATGATTTCTCCCGGTCTTGCCCTGAGCTGTCGGAGTGCGCCCGAATTCACCACCCCAAATGATCAACGTGTCNTCAAGTAGCCCGCGTTGCTTAAGNTCCTTAATCAACGCTGCGATNGGCTGGTCGCTCTTTCCTGCATCACGTTTGTGATCCATGATGTTTCCATGGGCATCCCATGGCTGGCCAGCCCCATAATAAATTTGAACCATACGAACCCCTCGTTCAACTAATCGACGCGCGACCAGACAGCCATTNGCAAATTGCCCTTCTCCATAAGCCTTGAGGGTTTCCTGCGATTCCCGCGTAATATCAAATGCTTCCTGAGCTTCAAACTGCATACCATAAGCAACTTCCAGCGACTGAATCCGCGCTTCCANATTGAGATCTGCTGTTCGCTTTTCTAAGTGACGCTTGTTGCTCTGCTGTAACAAATCAAGCAAACGNCGCTGAGCATCAGGAGTCAGATTCTTATTATTGATATGACCGATCACATTCTTCGGATCAACTTTGGAGTTATTGATATGAGTTCCCTGATAAATCCCGGGCAGGAAACTATTACCCCACAATGCCGGGCCAACCACGGGCTTCCCTGGACAGAGGACTANAAACCCCGGCAAGTTCTGATTTTCAGTGCCCAGACCATAAGTAACCCAGGAACCTAAACAGGGGCGAATCGGCTGCTGGTTCCCGCTATTCATCATGAGCAAGCCAGGCTCATGATTTGGTGTCGTGGTGTGCATACCACGAAGAATACATAGTTCGTCAGCGACTTTCCCCAGATGAGGATATAATTCGCTCATATCAATACCAGCTTCACCATATTTGCCGAAACTAAATGGTGATGGCATATACTTGCCACCACGGCCGGNCTTACCTTCCTGGGCTTTCAGCTCAGGCTTAGGNTCAAACGTNTCTACGTGTGACGGACCACCATTCATGAATAGAAAGATGACATGCTTGGCACGCGGAGTATGGTGTGTCTGTTTAGGGATGAGGGGGCTCGTCGACTTCACTGCNGCATCAAGCTTCCGCTCTTCAGCCAGCAACGCTGACAGACCCAGCATCCCAAATCCCACACCGCTCGACTTTAAAATTTGACGGCGTGAAACAAGATTATTCTTCACCGCTGGATTATCGACAATTTGACGATNGTACATAGTTCTTCTTCAATAGTCTTATCAAAAACAAATCGCAAACGCTTTACGACACTTTCGTTAATCTACAAACATAAATTCATTGGCACTTAACAGCGCCAATGAATATTGATCCCAGGCATTCTCTATGCTGGACTCAGTTCCCACAGCCTCGAGGAATTCTTTTCCTAAAGTAATATCGGCATCTTCCGGTTCTCGGCCATACAACAACTCGAATACCTGTTGTATCTTCTCTTCGACCGTACCAGTCATTTCACTGCGAACGCGCACGCTCAAAGCACGAGCACGGTTCATCATGAAATCACTATTCAGCACAAACAACTGCTGCAGTGGTACGGTTGTTACCGGTCGCGCAGCAGCGGTAATATTTGGATCTGGAAAATCGAATA
>PAJC01000128.1 GCA_002705165.1 Planctomycetaceae bacterium
GAAGTTTCAAAAGATTAAGCCTATTAGATTTTTAATTGCTAGCATATAGCAATCACGAAAAACGGCGACCTCCACTAGTCCACTAAAATAACATATTCGTTGTCTGAAATGTTGTTTTAAGATCACGGTTGACCGGAAATGGTTATTTGACATAGATTGACGAAACTGCGGGAGAGAAAACACAACTTGTTGTGCCATTGCTTTGAAGGCAGGCATCGAATCAGCAACATGGTGAGTTTGTCTCTCATGACAAATCAAAGGCTGGCGTATGAGTTCCCATGGACGGGGTTCGCTCGTTCGTCATGCAATGGAAACACCAATGAGGCAGTTAGGAAGGCCAGTGGTTGTTGCTTGGGTCGTGATATTTGCGATTGCGCTGGCTTTGCGCTGTGGTGCGAGTGTGTACTGGCAAAACCGTCAGGCAGATCACCATACTTTTGCCTTTGGCGATTCGTTCTCTTATTGGGTTTTGGGACACCAAATCTACGAAGGGAATGAATACAAATTCGGCGGTGACAATGCCAGGATTTCACGAGCCCCTGGATTTCCGATTCTCATCGCAGGCTGGCACTGGCTGTTTGCTGGAAAGCCTTCGGTGATCTCGGTCCGAATAATGAATTCAATTTTGGGAGCTTTTACGGTGGTGGCTGTAGGCTGGCTCGCCACCCTGCTCTTCGATCAACGTATTGGTATCTATGCCGGATTACTTGCTTCGATCTATCCAGGCGCCATTGCGATGAGTGTTCTCATTCTCAGTGAGGGGCCATTCTGTCTTTTCATGACGTTAGAGTTAGTTGCCGTATATTACTGTTTTTGGCGAGAGCGTGCTTCCATTGTTTCGAGGCGTTGGGCGGCTGTCTTTTTGGGTATTAATGCAGCAATCGCTGTATTAATCCGTCCCAGTTGGTTATTTTACACCCCCGCTCTTTTCACAACGGTTTGTTTGTTGAGTAAGCATCGTTTTCGNAATCTCTCCCTTGCTANTCTCGGAGCTTTGGCCTTTGCGTTGGTAATGTTGCCATGGTGGGCTCGTAATCATCAGGTGACAGGACGCTTTGTGCCAACGACATTACAGGTGGGGGCCAGTCTTTATGACGGACTTCGTCCCGGTGGTGACGGAGCCAGCGAGATGTCTTTCATGCAGGAGTTCTATCGCCAACAAACTCGGGAGGATGCTTTGGCTCAGGCGAAGCCCGTGGATACGTATGAATATCGTCTAAATACCCGACTCCGTGAGGCATCACTTCGATGGTCTCGTGAGAATCCATCTGAAGTTCTGCGTCTGGCTGGTATTAAGTTTATACGAATGTGGAACGTCTTCCCTAATTCAGACGCTGTCGGGTCGGGCGTGAGTCGCCTGACCGTTTCACTTGGTTATCTAGGTATGATGCTGCTTACATTTTTGGCTGTGATTTCAATGATTCGAAAGAAATCATGGCCAATCGAAGGAACGAAGCAGGCATCATGGCGCACTGTTGCTCTTTGTAGCTCTCCCGCAGTCTACTTCACAGCATTGCACATGGTGTTTGTCAGTTCCATTCGCTACCGCCAGCCAGCCGTACTGATTTTGTCGGTACTGGCTGGTGCTGGTGTGGCGATCGGCCTGTCTCGCTTTGCTTTCAATCGTGGTGTCCCACGAGTGGAAGGAGGTCCTGATGGTTAACCCCTCTTCTCTTGAAAAGACGTTTGTCCACGATGGTAAGTCAAAGAGGATTCCAGTTGATCTCACACCTAAAGGTGGCGGTTTTGCACATCGCTGGCTTCGTAAAGTTGCGATTCTAGTCTCGTTGTTGGCTGCCATGGTTGTGATAGGTCAGCCATGGATAGGCTCCCGCGTTGATGAAGAAATTCATTCTCAGTTGCTCGCGGCAATGAAGAAGGCAATGCCTTCGGCTATCGTTAACGTCGATTCGGTGGTTCGTCGCGGAAATAACGGAATTGTTGTCAAGGGGCTGGAGGTTCTGCTTCCGATAGAGGTCAGTGAGTTAGGTTCCGACGTTAGGTCGTTTACTCGGTTGCCCATCATTGAAATTGAGCATTTGGGACTGATTGGCAAGACTGACTATGGCACCCTGTTGACGGAGACTCCCGTCTTTAGCGAAGTCAAGGTAGTCGGCGGGAAGCTTCGCATTGTCCGTACATCGGAAGGGGAATTGAATCTGGAAACGTTGTTTGGAGGCTTAACTGGTTCCGGTGCGATGGTTGGGAATATTCCAACAGTGAGATTGTCTGAGGTGGAAGTGTTGTTGGCGGATGCAAGGCAACTTGGTTCTCAGGAGTTATCACTGATGTTGGCAGATGGAATCCTGGTAGAGAAGTCACGAGAGCAAGTTCCTCAGGGTGTTAGCACTTCCGCTGAAGACTCCAGTTTGTTGGAAGTGCGTCTTCAGTTTGAAACCGAACTGGCCTCAAGCTTAGAGATTCAAGGTGCCATCTCGTTGGATGCTCGCCCTTCTCTGTTAACTGCCCGAGTTGACGGTTTAATGTTGGACGAAAGATTGCTCGGGTATTTGCCCGTGGATGTTCTGGATAGTTTTCCGGCTGGCATGGGAGTTCGTGGGGAAGCTCAGCTTGCTTTGCAACTTCGCACGGAGGCAAAGCAGAATGAGTCTGGCGAATCGAGGTGGACATACGACTGGGCAGCGGCCGGAGTTTTGAGTAATGGATTTTATTCGGATCGTCGCCTGCCTTCTCCGATCACGGATATCTCAGGTACGGTGACATGGCAAGGCAATAAGATTCGTTGTGAGCGTCTTCACGGTCGTCTGGCTAATTCTCCGTTGACGGGCAGTGTTGAGATTCTGGACTTGAATTCAACACCGACAATCAAAGCCGCGTTTCATGCCGATAACCTGCGGGTTGATGAGACATTTGCACAGGGGTTGACCGGAAATGGAAAGCTTGAGTCAGTATCCCGTGTCTTAGATTTATACTCACCCAGAGGCACGATGGGCTTATGGATAACATACGACTCAACCGGACTACAGCCAAAGACAGACATCGTTCTGGATGTTGAGGATATGGATGTTACCTATGCAAAATTTCCATACCCATTCCATAAAGTATCTGGTCGTATTCAGGTTTCAAACAAAGATGTTGAAATCCAGCGGGTCGAAGCTTACACCCACGGCCAACGTTTCGAGGTTCAGGGGAATCTTAAAGATGCCTTCGAGTTTCCGACCGGTTGGCTGCAGGTCACGGCCGATGGTCCCGTTCCGTTGGATACGGAGTTAGTTCAGGCCTTGGATGAGAAAACGCGTAAAACCATTGATGTCCTTCGTCCCACAGGACTTGTTTGGCTCAAACGTCTGCGACATGAATATTCCGGTGATAAATACAATCCGAAACGAGAACTCGACATCGAGGTCAGGTCCGGCACGGTCAGTTATGAACAGTTTCCCTACCCTATCCACCGAGTAGAAGGTGAGATTTATATGCGTTCGGGGATTTGGACATTTGAAGACTTCAGTGGTTATAAAGGCAATTCCTATATCCAGCTTGATGGTTCGCTGACACCACTTGCAGACGGAGATGCAAAACTGAATTTGGAATTAACCGGAACGGATGTAGCCCTCGACGAAGAACTGCGTACTGCATTCTCAGTAAAGAATAGAAATGTCACGGATCTTTGGGATCAATTGCAACCACAGGGAGCGCTTGATCACCTCACCATGAAAATTGAGAAATATAAGTCCCGAGAGAAACCGAGTTTATATATCCGAGGTAAGAAGTGGGTGCCGGAAGAGAGTTTTGCAACGTCTCGCGTTCAAATCAACCCGGTCTGGTTCCCATATGCAGTCGATGAATTGACCGGTGAGTTTATCATTCAGGACGGTCATATCCAATTACTGGATGTGCGTGGACGACACGATGAGACCGAGTTCGTTTTTGATGCTGTTAGTCACTTCAACCCTGGTAGTGGTTGGGATCTGGCGATNGAACATTTGAGTATCGACCGTTTGGCGTTTGATAAAGATCTGTTAAACGCCTTGCCGGATTCTCTTGCTAAAGGCTTGAAGTCTCTGNANTTAGTNGGCCAACTGCAACTGGCCGGGAATCTTAAGTTTGCGAAGCCTACGGATGGACAATTGATGGCCAACTGGGATTTGCGAATTGGTGCAGCAGGAGTTGCCCTTACGTGCGGNCCTCGTTTTAACGGCGTTTATGGGACTATTTTGCTGGATGGTATAAGTGATCATCGGGGATTTCGCTCAAAAGCCTGGTTGGATATTGATTCGATGATGTGGGGGAATGAGCAGTTGACCAAATTGTCTGGACCGGTTTGGGTGGACTCCAAACAGCTGTTGGTTGGACGTTGGGTAAGTGTGGCAGAGTCAAAAAATGAACCTGCTGATCCACCGCAGAATCCAGAGGTGGTGCGTCAGCCGCAACGAGATGCTCAAAGCATGCTGGCAAGAACCGCCGGAGGGTTGTTAGGGGTCGATCTACAGTTGCAGTTTGTGAATCAATTNCGAATTGAGTCAGGGGTGGACGGGGCTGTCAGTCGTTCGGCTGACCGTTTCCTGCTNCAAGCCTCCTTGTCCGGCGCAGACTTGGGGTATCTGGCAAGGCAGCAGGAGATTAGGGAGCGAACCGGCGGACGAATTAATGGAGCCGTGCGTTTGCGGGGAGAAGTCGGAGATAGATCCACCTGGTCTGGTGAAGGTCGCGTGCGACTGGCGGANTCTGATATTTATGAANTGCCACTGATGGTTGCCTTGTTAAGCAATCTGGGAGGNAATAAAGAACGAGGAGTATTTTCCTCGAGTGAGGTCGACTTCAGGGTTCAGTCCGAACGATTTATAATGGATCGGATTGCTCTGGAAGGAGACGCGGTAAGTCTCTATGGCAATGGTTGGATGTCCTTTGACAAAGAAATTAATATGGACTTCTATTCGCTCGTGGGACGCCAGCGTATTGCCATTCCTTTCATTAATCAGGTGGTTGCAGAAGCAAGTAAGGGATTGTTGAGAATCGACGTGGCAGGCTCTTTGGAAAAGCCACAGGTTAATGGCACAGCATTTCCTGAGCTCGACGGTACCATGGTGCGTATTTTGCAAGACTTGAATACGCGGATTGCCCGTCCGTTACCCGACGGTCAGCAACCGCTCATCCAGCTTAGATAAAACCTAACCGGAATTGAANGAAATGAAATTTACAAAAATGCATGGCGCCGGAAACGATTATGTTTATGTNAATGCATTTNAAGAATCTCTGCCAGCAGATTTGCCCTCCTTGTCTATTGCTATGTCGCATCGGCATTTTGGGATTGGTGCGGATGGATTGATCGTGATTCATCCCTCCGAGATTGCAGATGCACGTATGCAAATGTTTAACGCGGATGGGAGCGAATCAGAAATGTGCGGCAACGGTATTCGTTGCGTTGCTAAATATGTATACGACCATGGGATTTNNGGAAATAAATCACTGACGATTGAAACAGGGGCGGGNGTACTATCACTGGAAGTTGAGGTTGTCGGGGATAAGGTNGANCGNGTGCGAGTGGATATGGGGGAACCNATCTTAGATGCTCTGGAAATNCCAACGACCTTTGAAAGCACNCCTGTNGCAAACCAAACTCTTGAGGTGGATGGGCAGACTTTTGAAGTGACCTGCGTATCGATGGGTAATCCACACTGTGTGATTTACGTAAGCGAAGCCACTGACGAATTGGTNCTCGGNGTGGGNCCTAAAATCGAAAATCATCCGGTNTTTCCTGCNCGTGTTAATGTCGAATTTATTGAAGTAAAGTCGACCGGAGAAGTGAGTCAGCGGACCTGGGAACGCGGGTCGGGGGAAACCTGGGCATGTGGTACCGGTGCCAGCGCGGTTTGTGTTGCTGGTGTTTTGACCGGTCGGACGGACCGCCGTATTCTGAACCATCTGCTTGGTGGAGATTTGGAATTGTTTTGGGATGAAGCATCGAACCATGTCTTCATGACGGGCCCCGCGACGGAAGTTTATAGCGGCGATTGGTCGTTGTAAGGCAACTTTCAAAAAGTAACTGTGAAGCAAGGATGTAACGCGCGATGAAAATAGATGCTCCCTGGATAATGCGACTTGGCGGGTTTGGCCTCACGAGGCTCATGCGTAGTTGGATGGGGACATTGAAGTATCAGATTCATCGTGAGGAGCCAACTGTCGATCCTGTTGTTGACGGGTTTGAAGGTCCGAATATCTATTTGTTCTGGCACGAATATATCCCGATCCCCTTCTATTTGCGAGGACGATGTAATATCACAATGTTGCTCAGCCGCCATCGTGATGCTGAATGGCTTTCACATGCTGCGCGTTATATGGGTTTTGGTACCGTGCGTGGTAGTTCATCTCGTGGTGGTGTGGCCAGCTTGAAGAAATTGATGCAGGTTGGCAAGGAGATGAATCTGACAATGACGCCAGACGGACCGCGGGGCCCTCGTCGTGTTCTTGCTCCGGGGTGTATCTATCTTGCTTCTCGGTTAAAGATTCCTCTGGTCTGTCTTGGATTTGGATATAATTCCTGTTGGCGAATGGAAAACGCCTGGGACCGATTTGCCATTCCAAAACCTTTCACGCAGGCCCGTATGATGATTGGGCGGCGGATTCACATCCCGGAAGGGTTGGATCGTGATGGGATCGAGCACTACCGGGAATTCGTTCAGGATGTACTGGAGCAAAAAACGGTTTGTGCAGAGCATTGGGCTAAAACGGGAGCATTTCTTGAAGGCCAGCAAGTTTTGCTGCCGGAGCCCGGTAGCCGACGAAGAGCAGCCTAAGTGGTACGGCGTTGTCTCCGTTTTAGTATATTGAAGTTGCTTGTTGCCGAGTCCGACGGGATACTTTGGGCAAAATGGTTTGAAAGGCTCGTGTTTGATAATGAAAGATCGATTTCTGTTTCGCGATTCGGATGAACAGGCTATCCCAATTCCAGACCCCCCGCAGATTCTCTCTGTCAGTCAATTGAATACAGCGGCCAAAGATCTTTTAGGGGCTGCATTTAGCGACATTTGGGTTTCAGGGGAAGTTTCAGATCTCTCCAGGCCCAGTTCAGGTCATCTATATTTCAGCCTGAAGGATGAAGAGGCAACCATTCGTGCCGTCCTGTGGCGCAATTCAGCTTCCCGCCTCCCTTTTCAAATTGAGGATGGGCAGCAGTTAGTTTGCCGCGGGAAAATAGATTTGTACGTAGTTCGTGGCAGCTATCAGTTAGTGGTTAATCATGCCGAACCGAAGGGGGTTGGTGGACTGCAACTGGCGTTTGAACAAAGGAAACGCCAGTTGGCCGCAGAAGGATTATTTGATGAAGAGCATAAGCAGTCAACACCATGGCTTCCTCGTAAGATTGCCTTCGTTACCAGCCCTTCCGGTGCAGCGATTCGTGACTTTTTGGAAGTGCTTCGAAGACGTTGGAATAATGTGCATGTTGTCGTGATCCCGACGAGGGTCCAGGGGGCCGAGGCCTCCCGGGAAATTGCAGCCGGTATTCGAACCGCCAATAGGCTTGCAGATCCTCCGGATCTGCTAGTGGTTGGCCGTGGTGGCGGTAGTATGGAAGATCTGTGGTGTTTTAATGAGGAAGAAGTTGTTCGGGCAATTTTCGATAGTGCTATTCCGGTGATTTCAGCAGTCGGTCATGAGATTGACGTCACGTTATCGGATTTGGTGGCGGATCGTCGTGCTCTCACACCCTCGGAGGCGGCAGAACTAGCCGTGCCTCTGGAGGCGGATGTTCGGGGAGTGCTTGAAGGGGCTCAGCAACGTCTTGTTAGCACCTTGCAGAGCCGTGTTTTACGTGCTCGGCAGCAATTGAAGACACTCGCTTCGCGACCGGTGTTGAAGCGTCCGGAAGAATTAATAGAGCAGCGGGCTCGATTGGTGGATGACTGGGACCAGAAGTTAAAGCGTGCCATGCATGACCAAATTGGTCGTGGTCAGGAAAAAGTAGCTTTGGTGACTGCGGGCCTAAACGCTTTAAGTCCTCTGGGGGTTTTACAACGCGGATATAGTATCACGCAGGATGCGTCTGGTAATGTTATACAAAAGGTTGATGACGTTCAGGCTGGACAGGAAATGGTAACTCGGGTGATGGGCGGAAAAATATATAGTACGGTTCAGTCCCGCGAAGAAATCGAAGGTAGTGAGTCTTAGTAGGACTTCGATACGTAAAGTAAGAGGGGAAATCATGGGAAAAAAGAAACAGCAGGAAGAACTGACATTCGAGCATGCTTTGGAGGGGCTGCAAGAAATCGTCTCTCAATTGGAAAACGGGCAGCTTGGTTTGTCAGAATCCCTTGAATGTTACCAGCGAGGTGTTGGTCTGCTAAAACATTGTCACGAGGCATTGGCGGGGGCTGAACGAAAAATCGAGCTTCTGACCGGCGTGGATGCGGAGGGCAACCCGGTTACCGAAGCTTTTGAAGATGAACAGACGACGCTGGACGAGAAACAGGCATCTCGCTCTCATCGCAGGTCAGCCGGGGAGGATGTAGACGAGTCCGGCGACCTGTTTTAGATTAAAGGTTGATTCTACTGTTGCGCAGGATGTGTGCTGACGTTGATAATTCAATGGGATTCGAGTTTTCTATGACAACTAGCGGCGAAGTTGTGCTTTCTCAGTATATGAGGCAGGTGCGTCATGAGGTGGATGAACTGTTGGCGGATGTCGCTACCTACGGGGAAGGTTGCCCGCAGGTATTGGGAGAAGCAATACGTCATATTTTGTTAGCTCCGGGAAAACGCTTGCGACCAATGCTTGTGTTAATGGCCTCGGATGCCTGCGGTTCTAGAAGTAATGCATCGCTTGCTTCTGCGTGTGCCGTCGAAATGATTCACACTTATTCTTTGATTCATGATGACTTACCAGCCATGGATGATGATGAACTTCGTCGGGGGTTACCGACAGTTCATGTAGCTTACGGAGAGGCGAATGCGATTCTTGCAGGTGATGCCCTGCTTGCGCAGGCCTTCGAAGTCATTGCCGGATGTGATGCTCCCGCTGAACAGATTGTCTGGTGTTTACAGGAGCTAACCGAAGCAGCTGGCCCCTGTCAGCTTGTCGGTGGTCAGGTTGACGACCTGCAGGCCGAAAATAGTGTGGGGAATGTGGAGCAACTGCA
>PAJC01000129.1 GCA_002705165.1 Planctomycetaceae bacterium
TGACGAATATTTCTGGCTGTCAGGAATTTACCGAGATCAAAACCATACCAGCCGCTATCTCAACAGCGATCGCTGACTCCCTTGAACTAACTGCCACCGCACAGTTTATCAGTCTGGTGATGAAAGAATTGGAGCAAGGGCTTACTCACGATCTTACCTGGATTCATCACAGTAATCTGGGAGTCGTTTGGGACGCCCCCTTGGCTTATCGGGAACAATTCTTTGGCGAAGAAGATCCTGAAGTAGCAAACATCGCCCAGCCGCCCATCGGACCTCTGGTAAACGACAGCGATCCGGATGAAATCATGCAGGTTGTTCATGCCTATGCTGCTCAGGCCAGCGTCCTGGATACATGTCTGGGATTCCTATTGGATCAGATTCAAAGCCTGGCACAAAATCTCCGTGAGACGACACTGCTGATTGTCACCTCGCCACGAAGTCAGGCTCTGGGACACCATGGAGGTGTAGGCCACGAGCATTCCCAACCGGCCACCGACCAATTGCACGTCCCCCTGTTTGTCACAAAATTCATACCACAGTCGTCCGAGGTGCCCAAAGTGGCACCCTTTAGGAATTCGGAATTGCTCCAGTCCGAATGTGTTAACTCCACATTAGAGGAATGGATGACCGGCCGATGGCATGAACAAGCCCCCCGAAGCCATCGTTCTCTGCTCCAGCAGCTTGAATCCCCTAGTGAGGACGTAACCCCTCTGGCTCAACAATTCACACTTTCTAAATTCGCCAATGAGCGACTCGGGATTCTAGCACCCGCTTGGTTTTCAGTCACCACAGAGGAGGGAAATCTACGACTCTATGCAAAGCCCGATGATCGCTGGGAATCGAATGAAATTGGAAGTCGTCGGAAAGACATTATCCAAGCCTTTGAAATGCTTTTCAAATCCCCTGCTGACTTGCTGGCTCAGGGCGTAATTCTACCGGATTCTCTGCAGAAACAGCACTAGAACTCCACTCAGATTGGTCTGTTCTCTGTTTACCGAAAAGCACTATAATTCCGCTTTATTGCACAGCTAATCCCCAGTCTTGTTCTAGGGATTTGGAGTGAAGCAGGGAGACTACCACAACGTGCTAACTCATGGGATGACAGGTCAGTTTGGCTTAGCGTTGGTTTCGATTGTGTTCACACTTTCGACAGCGATAGCGCAGCCCACTCCGATTGTGCCCCGCCCTTCCAATCCAACCAATGGAATTCGACAAGTCAGCGGGATGCCAGCTTCCAAGAGCGGATTGGGGACCATGCAAGCTGGTCTTAGACCGGGACGCATGACAAACTCATCGATAGACACCCGACTTCGTATCGCGTGGGGTGGAGGCAAGCCTGTCCAATGGTCTGGCACCATTGAAGTCTCCGAAGGTCATTTCCAACACCTGATGAACCATGGAGTAGAACTAAGCCCATCAAGTGTTCTAACAAGTAATCACCCGGCGGATGGCTTTAGCACTCTGCACAATCAAATTTCGGTCTCCCAGCAAACCGCCCAGGAATATGATGCGTTAGATGTCTCACTAACCACTTCTCGTAATGCAAGATTGAAGATTAATCTCGTTTCCGTGGACAATCCCGAACTAACGTTTGAAGTAGATCGCCCAATCGAACAATTTCTATTTAAGTCCTTGGATATGTTGCTAGATGAAGATGGCAATCGCGGGCAAGTCAGACGGGCCCCTGATGACGTACTCCGCATTCAACACAAACGCCCGACGATGGTCTTCCATCCTAATGAAACTTTTGAAGTCTCGTTAATTCCGCATTTAATCGGTCGCGAACGCAGTGGCACTTTTCAGTACTCTGTATTCCTGATTGCAACCGACCAACAACAAGTTATTCATCAACAACAACATTTGGTTGAACTGCAGACTCAAAGTAAGTTCCCAGTTTGGAATAATCTAAAACTTCCAATCCCTTCTCGTCCTGGTGTCTACAACATTGAGTTTCGAGTGGATTCCAAAAGATTTACCGACACGCTCGTTCGTCCCGCTCCACTCGCCACTCGAAGAATTCAATTTGTCGTGGTTGGTGGCATCGACGCTCCTCCCTCCCAACAAGCCAAATGGAGGGAAATTCTAAAGTTTAATCCGGCAAACCCTGCATGGTGGGAACACCTAGCCTCACTCAATCCTACCGAGCAGTTGAAATACTTAACCGGATCATCTCCCAGCGACTTAGGATTTAAGCCATTTGGCAATGAGCAGATTCAAGAAATAGAACATGATGGTAAACCGTATAGCAAACTTACCGAAGGTGGTTGGCAAGCATATCCGTTAACGATCGAACATCTAAATCGTCCTCATTTGCTGGAAGTTGAATATCCATCCAACGTACCTCAAACAATGGCCCTTAGCATTTTGGAGCCCAATGCACTCGGAAAAATCATGCCTCTGGGAATCGACTCTGGTTTTTATCTCCACAAACCGGAATGGTCCCAAGTTACGACTTCTTTGAAACATAAAATTTTATTCTGGCCCAAAACTAAACACCCGATGCTCGTTTTAAGAAATCAATTTGGCACCCGGGATGCGATCTTTGGCGAGATCCGGGTCTCAGAGCTGCAGGGAAGAATCTCAGACCTGTATTCGAACGATTCCCCGTCACCAGACGCCATGCCGACAACCCGAAGTAAGCGGCAAGCACTGACCTACTTCCATAAACCCTTTTTCATGGAGAATTTCGGCGCGTTGGAGGCCAAAGCGGGCGACAATACCACCACTCTCGATGACTGGAATACTTTTTACCAGGGAGGAGTTCGGCTAGCTGACTACCTACAGTATGCAGGGAATTCCGGTACCATTCTCAATGTATTAAGTGATGGCAGCAGTCTGTTTCCAAGTGCGTATTTCAACTCACGACCCAAATACGATAGCGGTGTATTCTTTTCCAATGGACAAGACCCAATAAAGAAAGACGTCGTCGAAATGCTGTTTCGTATTTTTGATGAGAGAAAATTAGTGTTCATTCCCGCTTTCCAGTTGTCGGGAAGGTTACATGAACTGGAGGCGATTGGCGAGTATGACAAAAGTATTTACTTAAAATACAGTCCTGATACGAATACAACGCTAGCTAGCCAGGCACTTTACAATCCGTTAGATCCCCGAGTTCAGGGGGTGTTAAGAAAACTACTCACGTCTGTCGTTGAACGTTACCAACAACATGGCAGCTTTGGTGGTATCTGTCTTGAATTAACTCCTAATACATACACTCAGTTACCTAGTGCCAATTGGGTTCCGGATGAGAAGACTCTGACACGATTCTTCGANCAACAGCAGTTAGTTCCNAGTGCCTCTCACAAAGAAAACCTCCAGGCTATTCACCAACGCTACCGNCGAGAATGGACGACCTGGATCAGCAAGGAATTGATGAATTTCTATGTTCAACTGGCTGAAGATCTCCAACAAACTTTTTCCTCCAATTCAAAAGCTCGAATTTATCTGTCAACTTCTGAATTGTATGCAACACGACACGCTCGCCAGTTAGCAAGGCCGCTCNTCCCNTCTCNAAACTCGCTGGACAATTTACTGAGTCAGCTTGGACTGAACCCTACTGCGACCNGCGCATTNGATCATGTCGTTTGGCTCCAGCCNAAGCAGACGAGCCCAGTGCTCGACCCTGTAAGNCAACACGTACAAATGGAATTGAACNGCTCTCCCGGGATTGGCAAATTATATGGNCNGCAGCGAACNACCGGNATCCTGTTCCAGCATTCACCTCATGTTGCCAGACTGACGGATTTAGAACAACAATCACCTTGGGGACCGGACAACACCAACACCTGGTTTGCCAACACACTTACTCCGTCTCACCAGTTCAATCGGCAGCGATTTATTTCGGCACTNGCCAANTCTGATCAACAGATATTTGTCGACGGAGGATGGCTACTTTCGATGGGGCAGGAAGATGCTACACGCCAAATCTTCCACAGCTACCAACAATTGCCGGCCGTAAAATTCGAAACNGTCCGGGCNGATGGGGTTCCAATTGCTCAGCCTCTGGTTATTCGNCGGCACCTTGCCGTAGATGAAACTCAACGGTCGACATACCTCTACGTATTAAACAATGCGCCCTGGGCCACTACTGCNCAGGTGGAATTACTGTTACCCCCAAATGGACATCCTGTCGCNTTGGGACAGGATGCCAAGTCCAGTTTTCGNTGGCATCCTAAGGGTGCCACCTGGCAATTGGTCATGGAACCGTTTGATCTGATCGCAGTCCGAATCGACCACGCGGANGCTCAGGTCATTGGCGCTAATGTACANTACAATCAGGAAGTCGTTCCTCAACTTCATAANAGTCTTTTAAAAATAAACCAACGACTAGGCCCGTTACAACAGCCCAGCAGTCGAACTCCCTTGAAGAATGCTGACTTCGAAGCAACTTCCGGAAATCAGGCATTACCAGGATGGCTATATAACAGTCAGGCAGGAAATCGAGTCGAAATAGTTCNAGATTCCCCGCAGAGCGGCGCGCAACATATTTCATTACATCGCCCCCCCTCCTCAAGGCAGGTCCTCTGGATTCGCAGTGAGCCCTTCAATGTGCCACCNACGGGTCGGGTGGCATTCACGGTGTGGATGAGAACTACGACGCCGGACCATCAACCTTCCATTCGCCTATCCATCGAAGGTCGACTGCATGGGAAGGTCTACTATCGACCACGTACAATTGGNAAACCAGAGTCCGGCCTCACTACGACGCGTAATATCAATCCCTTGACCGCCAAATGGAATCGTTATGTCTTGATTGTGGATGATTTACCAACTCAAGGGCTCACGGATTTACGAGTGGGCTTTGACTTGATGTCCTCCGGGCATGTCGAAATTGATAATCTTCAAGTGTACGACCTGTGGTTTCAACAGCGCGAATACCGGGAATTGATGAAGGACATTTCGATCGCCTACTCTCAACCCGGGCAGGGCCGGGTCTCAGACTGCTACGAATATCTGAGCAGTTACTGGCCGCGATATTTAACCAAGTACGCACCCTACCAACAGGACAACATTGCTAAACAAGCGACAATCANCGAGCGGGAAGCAACAAGTGAANTACCTGAGCCAACACCNGTGTGGCCTCGGTTGCCAAACGTGCTGGAACAATTCAAAGAGCTTCCCACGAAACTCTTCCCTTTCTAAGGCGATCATCAAAGCCATCTCGAAAGCTTAGATAGCTTGGGCACCTAGACTTCGGCGTCCTCTCGTACCTGNACCTGTAACGCACTAAGAATCTGATTAGCCTGATCGTTTACTTTGCGAACGTTCATCACATTGTCGAGAACATATTGCTGCTTCTCGTTAGTCGGACGAATATAAAGACGTCCCGCTTTGAAGGGCCACATGTGTTCGAAGATATCATTCACTTCCATTTCAAATCGCATGTGATGTGCTGAGTACCGTTTCTTATGCCGAGGAAGTCCGTGCACATGAACTGCTTCATTGGGACGAATCTCCCAATAATCCAACGATCGAGCTAAAAACATAATGCCGAACAAACAACCCAGCATCACCGTCAAGACCCAGTAGAATGTAGCATTCGCTGAAGGCTTAAAGCTGCTGATAAAGTCTCCAATACCACCAAGCAATTCCGGATTCTCTTTACTAAGAATCCATAAAACTGCCACTCCCAGAAACAAGAAGGCAATCAATGCTATAAAGCGGTTCGATGGGAAATCAAACCCTATCACGACAAGGTTGAAGATGAANACCAACATAAAGATAACCGTGGTAGTCACCTGCGGAGCAATGAACACTTCTTCAGCAGCTCGCCCATCCTGTTCTACTCCCTCCACAGNGGCTTGNTCAGGTGCCTGTTGAGCTACCGGGGCCNCGGTGTCCACCCCGACAAATTGCAGGTAGCAGGCCGCNAGGAAACAGTAGACTAGTGTCGGCAACAAAAAGATAATCTTGGGATAAAAGTAAATTCGGACTTCATCTTTAATACGCTCCGCCACGTCTGAGTTGTTTGATTTCTGTTGATCGTTAGCGTTCATAATTCTCTCATTTACAGTCGTTATCCCGGACCTCTGTCATATGACTTACTCATTGAAGCGTAAGGTTTTTTCTCCCGCTACGCAACGAATTAAGGTAAATCCATGCGCATAAAAAAGCGGAAGGCACGGGACTCGAACCCGCAACCGGTCACCCGGCCCCTGATTTCGAATCAGGTCGCTCACCAATTCGCATACCTTCCTAGAGTACTACTGTTTTAGCCTATTNGAAGCTCGTGGCAAGATGGTAGATCTGAACCAGCTCGAACGACCTGCATAACCGGACGTTGCNCCTCTATCCNGNACAGAACTCATCCCTATATCCAGACTATTCGTAACTTCCTGTAATCGAAAAGCAATCGCGAGTGTCGGTTGTATCGCTCATGCCGCTAAAGGCCGTTGTTAGGGCTGGTCCAAATGAACCCATGATATCGCGCACCAAATTATTTCTCTTTTTTGTTGAAGNAAGTCGTCGATATGTTNTTCAGCGAGAGGCACTCTCTCGGTCAACTTACTCCANCGATTTTGGATTCTAANAAGAACTTCCTGGAACAAGCTGACAAACAAAGTGGGAACCAAAGTTATCCCTGTTAGGTGATGAAATGAAACGGACTTTTCGAGTTATANCCCGAGCTTCTGANGGCTCATTCTTAATGAATGACTTTGTATCNGAAGATACGTTGGTAAGTGAATTCGAACAAATTGGAATGGACGACTGTCATACAGATCTGACAATCCGCGGACTTCCTGTTTTACAAGGACTTGTGGGCCCAATGGCTGACGGCAAACATGTTCGCTACGAAACTCCAGAAGTTTTCGAAGAACTAACCAAGGAATGGGCAACTAACTCATCACGCCCAANAAAAGAAAACGACGCTTTGGAACCTACGCAGACCCACTAAGCCTTAAATACGTTGAGATTCAATCTACTTCTCTCTCTCTCACATCAGATTATTCTCCACGTAAAACTAAAGGGACATCCTCACTAGGATGTCCCTTTTTTATGCACTGAGGGTGTTGTGACCAGTCGCTACAAACAGATACCGTTAGCGTTGGTATACTAGATTTGAATTCCTTCATTCGTGTTCCGAGCTATTATTATGATTGATCCGCAACTCCTCTCGATTCTTCGATGTCCCGTGACCGCCAGCACGCTCAGCATAGCCGAAGACTCAGTAATACAATCTATTAATGAGGGGATCGGGAAAAAGAAAATCCAATCGCGAATCATGGAGGAACTCGATACTCCTATTGATGGCGGCCTGATCAATCAGGAAGGCTCCTTGCTGATGCCGATTTATCAAGGGATTCCGGATATGAATCCCGATGATGCCATTACACTAGGCCAGCTACAAGAGAGAGGCTCCTGATGAACGAATCTACGATTTTCAAACAGATTATCGATGGTGAGATTCCAGCCAGCATTGTCTATGAAGATGATCAATGCTTAGCCTTTCACGATGTCGCTCCTCAGGCACCGATTCACATTTTGGTGATTCCGAAAAAAGAGATCCCGTCCATTGACCAAATCAAGTCGGAAGATAAAGAACTGATCGGACACTTGTTCTTAGTCATCCAAACGATCGCTCGCGAGCAGGGACTCGCCGAAGACGGCTACCGTGTTATTTGTAATTGCGGGGAAAATGGCGGGCAAACTGTTTTCCACTTGCACTATCACCTAATGGGTGGGTGCAATCTACAATGGCCTCCAGGGTCGTCCGCTCCTAAGGAAAACTGCTGATTTGATTCGTTATGACCGGTGCATCCGGCACGACTAGTCCCCAACNACGNCCGTTTTTCTCCGCAGCCAGACTCCATTCGAAAGACGGTGAACAACCAAAGCTATACTGCGTATATGAGTGGAATACGAGACATTTTGTCCTTCCCTAAAGTCTACCAATTGTGGCAGGCTCCGTTTGCGCAACACAAATTCAAACCGCTGCTTAAACATACGGATTTTTCCAACATCCGACGCGTACTGGATGTTGGTTGCGGACCAGGGACAAATGCACAATTTTTCCAAGGACGAGAGTATCTTGGGCTGGACATTAACCCCCGGTATATCGAAAACGCTACGCGTAGATTCACCGCTTCCCATGGAGCAACGTGCGAATTTCGACTTCAGGATGTACGTGAATATCATCCTTCCGAGGCTGACCGCTCCGACTTTATTCTGTTGAATTCGTTCCTTCATCATATCGATGATGACAACAGTGATAAAATCCTGAGTCGTCTTCAGCACATACTGTCAGACGAAGGGCACATTCATATTTTAGATCTTGTACTTCCGGATTCTAAAGGAATACCACGCACATTGGCCAAANTCGATCGTGGNAAACATCCTCGGCCATTGGATCACTGGNAGAAACTATTCACAAAACACTTTAAGCCGGTCATTTTTGAAGCGTTCCATCTGAAACGATGGGGAATCCCANTTTGGAGTATGGTCTACTTCAAAGGACAAAAGCAATAAATCATAAATCATGATCAGACACCCTCAAATCACAGTCGCCATTCCCGTCTACAACGAACAGGACNTCATTCCTGAACTGATTCGACGGGTGACTGCTACANTGGATGAATTGCCNGGTGGCCCGCATCAAGTAATTCTTGTTAATGACGGTAGCAGCGACGATTCACTTGCCATCCTCCAAGAGGCCGCGACTGAGGATGACCGTTTAGTTGTCATCTCGTTCTCCAGAAACTTCGGTCAGCAACCAGCCTATGCTGCGGCGCTTGAATATGTCGAAGGAGATGCTGTTGTTTTGATGGACGGCGACCTGCAGGACCCTCCTGAGAAAATCAAAGCACTTCTTGNGAAATATAATGAGGGGTTCGATGTCGTTTATGCGATCCGAGTCAATCGCAAAGAAAACATTATCAAGCGAATATGTTACAACGTGTTCTACCGTATGATCCAACGACTTTCGTCGACTCCGCTACCACGTGATAGTGGTGATTTCTCAATCATCAGCCGACGAGTGGCGCAATTACTGGCCTCCGATGCCGACCGTCATCGATACTTGCGAGGTATCCGCAGTTGGGTGGGATTTAAGCAGATCGGAATCGAGATTGAGCGTGAAGAACGCAAGGCCGGCGATACGAAGTACACATTAAGGAAACTGTTTAAACTGGCTGCCGACGGGATTTTTTCATTCTCCTTAATCCCCCTTCGATTAGCCACTCTGATTGGCTGCCTATCCGTGCTCGTTGCATTACTACTCGCGGCTTTCGCTGTCTACGCCAAGCTAACACCAGCCAACCAGTTGCCCNACTTCATGAACGAAATTCCTCCCGGGTTTACTGCTATTACCGTTGCCATCTCATTTTTCGCAGGCGTGCAACTGATGTTTCTCGGAGTCGTTGGAGAATACGTCGGTCGAGTTTTTGAAGAAGTCAAAGGACGCCCGTCTTTTATCGTTGATCAGGTTATTTCAAATCAATCCAAGTGGACACCGAATACGCCAACACATATCGACAGCTTTACCAACACCACTGGTGGTGGCAAAGCCGACGAACCTACATCCTAAGCCTCCTCAACCGCTGGAAGGCACAAGACGGTTCGAATAACTCCCGACAGATTCTGGATGTGGGATGCGGGGATGGTTTGTTNTTTCCGGATCTNGAAACCTTGGGAAGTGTCCGTGGAGTCGAAGCCGATGACCGAATTGTAGATCCCAATGGACCCTACTTTGATCGGATTCATCTGGGACGCTTTGATGATTCTTACCAAACCAATCAGCNNTTCGACTGGATTGTAATGCTCGACGTTTTAGAGCACATCCCTGACGCGACAACAGCATTGAAAAAGGCTCGTGACTTACTTAATCCAGATGGGCGNATGCTACTTACTGTCCCCGCCTTCAATCTACTGTGGACAAAACACGATGACTTCAATCACCACATAACTCGCTATACAAAACGGCTGATGGGGCAACAGGCCTGCCAAGCTGGATTTGAAATTGAAAACCAACATTATCTATTTCACTGGACGTTTCCGGCTAAATTGCTAGTACGACTAAAAGAGAGCTTATCGCCGACANNTCCCAAGCCTGCNAGCCTGCCAGGAAAAGTATCAAACGCTATCCTAAAAACAATTTGTCGTTTCGAACAAGCGACCTTAACTCAATTACGTCCACCTTTCGGAAGNTCCTTAGTCGTTAGTCTCCGTAANAAATAATATCTCGCTATGACATCCATACAGAATCAATCCCGGAAAACAGTGATCCTAGGCGTGTGCATGATTGGCATACTCGTCAGCGGATATTTGGGATGGCATTATGATGAGGGATGGATCGCACATGANGAAGGCTTGCTAGGGCATACGGCTGAACTTACGCTGGCAGGAAACACTCCGCATGTAGAGTTTCAAGACGCATACACCGGGCTACTAAGTCATATTAANGCAAGTAGCTTTAAGCTCTTCGGTATCAATCTAGCCTCGCTTCGAATACCGCTCCTGATTGGAGCAACCATGACTGCCATCGTCTGGTACCTAATTGCCCTGCGCATGGTAAGTCCTGTTGTCGCCGGAGTTGTTACTTTGACCTCCGTTGCCTGGAGCTTTCCGAACTACTTTGCAGCATTACCGTCGTGGTATGTCTTAATGGCCGCCAGTTGGACTACCTGGACACTAATCAAATTCCATGAAACATCATCACGACGATATACTCTACTGGCTGCTCTCTTTAGTGGAGTGGCAATACTATTCAAGATCGTTGGACTCTATCTGGTGGCCGCTTCACTGTTTGTCATCTGGATTAGCCACGCCCAACCTCTGCGAACTGAAAGTGATCGTCAACCGAAGACTAATGCCCATCTAATATTAAGCGTTTGCCTGGCCGGTATCTTTACGCTAATGGTGGGGCTTTTAATCCACAAACATCTGAGTCTTTCGACTGTTGCTTATTTTCTAATTCCTCTCGCTGCAGCGATGGCCATCATATTGGAAAGCAGTCAACGATTTACGCTTGACTTAAAAGACGCAGTCAGGAATTGCCTACTTTTCGGTATAACTGCTTGCGTACCATTATTTATATTTGCCTTGCCCTACATCCTTCAAGGCAACTTAGATAACCTCATGGACGGATTGTTCGAATTACCAAAAGCCAGACTAGATC
>PAJC01000130.1 GCA_002705165.1 Planctomycetaceae bacterium
CCATACCCATGCCACCGCCGCCGCCCATNCCCATGCCNCCGCCGCNGCCCANGCCCATGCCGCCGCCCATGCCTTGCTGGCCGCCACCGCCACCCATGCCCATGCCGCCGCCCATACCCATACCGCCACCCATACCCATGCCACCGCCCATTTGGCCTAGCATAGGTACGCCAGCGAATGCTTCAGGTAATCGGACCTTAAGGTCATTCTTGGTTTTGTTGCGGACAATCACGTTAGCCGATTTGCTATTACGTGGAATGAACATGACGTCGATGTCGCCACGTTTCTTGGCTTCGAAGAAATCGACAAAGTCCTGCTTGGTGACTGGAGAATCACTGTCAGTTCGGTTGGCAGCATTAATGGCGATTGGTAATCCGATTGCATTTGCAGCGAGACCGAATAAAGCAACTCGACGTTTGATTTGAGCCTTGGACATGTTCCGATTTCCTCTTGAGTTTCGATAGGCAAAAAGGGCGAGCCTACTCGGTAAGGCCGGTGAACCGACCTGCACGTTAAATGNGACGTATTTTGTACCAGTNTATTCTACGCAGTNTTACTTCGCGCGAGCATANAACNGGGTGTTTTANTNTTAATCGCCCATACAAAGGCAGGTAAAATAGCATTATTGGAATTATTTTGGTTGGGACACTTTCCTCGGTAGGCGATAGCAGACCATTTTTTTGTCATCTCGAGCGAAGATTAAATCTTTGCTAAANGCTGGATGNGCCCATGTGAANTCGGTGATTTTGTGCCGGCTCAATTCACTGTAACCATTTGAACTCAAAGAAGTTACGACTAGCTCTCCTTCCGCGTTTAAACACATTGCTCGACTCGAGTTATTCACCCAAACCAGCGATGCCTGAGGGTTGCGTCCCCGCGGCGTAAGCTGATTTTTGTCGGTCCAAACGANTTTACCGGTTATAAGGTTAAAGCAGACTATACCGTGTTGTTTGTCCAGGAGATAAACGTGCCCNTCACGATAGAGGGGTTGAGACATCAGCCCGCGCAAATACTCATTTTCTTCCCACACTAGCTTCGCAGTCTTGAGATCATCCGAGACTTTGATCAATTTGGAACCCTCCCAGTATCCACAGACTAGAATGTGCCCCTGTTCGTAAATAGGGGTGGCAATGGAGACGCCGTAAGTGACTTCATAGGGGATTTTCCAGTTGATCTTTCCATTAGCTGCTGACATCCCAATGATATGCTTGGGAGTCCAGCCTANCAATTGCTGAGCCTCACCTCGTTTAATCAGGATGGGAGCNGTGTAGCCGGCTGGATCATCCCCGTTTCGCCAAATNTCTTTCCCNGTATTNGAGTCGAAAGCAGCAAAGCAGCCATTGGGCTGAAGNNCTGCATGNATAATNAGTTGTGAATCGTTGATGATCAGAGGCGAGGCTGAATAACCCCAGGTNGGAACTTTGGCTTTTTCCTCAGCNACTAAGTCTCGTTGCCAGATCTTCATTCCGGATGTTGCATTCAGGCAAGTCAGATGCCCAACAGCTCCCAGCGTATAAACTTTGNCTTGGTGGATCGTGGGCGTCACTCGCGGACCTTTGTTGTAGTCCAGATCTTTGTAATGTGCCGGATAGGAAAATTGCCAAATCAGGTCCCCTGTTTTCTTATTAACGCAGAAGANTCTTTCATCCCCAGCCAGCGGGTCNCCCNCGGTTTGGTCATTATCGATTCGATCCATGGTGATGACCAAATCCCCCGAGACTGCAATGCCGCTGTAAGAGGGNCCAACGACTCGTTCCCATACGAGTGCTGGTTTGTCAGTCGACCAATCCAGTTGTATATTTTCTGGGGCATCCCATTNTCCGGCCCCTGCCGGACCTCTCCAACGAGGCCAGTCATTAAGCGTCTGCTGAGCTTGCAGGGAGTTCAGGAAAAGTGAATATACAAGCAGTAAAGCAAGTAAAAACACTTTGGGGTGGCTTAGGTGGAGGTGCATAAACAATCAAAGTGAAATGCAAAGCATGAGCAGTAGAAAAAATTGGCCTATTGTTATCTTATGAGATTCCCAAATCAGTCTGTTAAACATTTGTAAAAATACGTGAGAAAACTTGGGATATTTGACCTGCAAAATAGTTGACCCCTGCTTTTCTCATTGGCTAGACTAGCCTTCCTGAAAGCATGGAATGTATTTGAAAAAAGCTGGCAAAATCAGTCTCAGAAAATCGGGTTTTCGATTGTGAAGGATGCGGGAATGAACTCATTAATGAACGCAATGTGCAGAGGTATTAGCAGGCGAAGTAAGATCTTTTGCCTGGTACCAGTCTTGTTGTTCGCAATGTTTGCAAGCGATGTTGCGTCCGCCCAAGAGTTAGCGGAATCCACAGCCCCAGATCAGGACAGGATCTATTGGGGGATTTGTCTTTTCGCAGCGATGGCGGCTCTGGTTCAGGCTTATCTATTCTTCCGGGCGATGATGGCCAGCGACGAAGGTAATGAGCGAATGATTGAACTGGCAGGCCACGTTCGGTCGGGAGCGCAGGCTTATCTTACGCAGCAGTACAAAGTGGTAATGGTATTCTTTGTCGTTATTTTTGCCTTTCTGACAATTGCTGCATTTGTTCTCAAAGTGCAAAGTGAGTATGTCCCATTCGCTTTTGTAACAGGAGGCTTATTTTCGGGCTTAGCTGGCTTTTTCGGTATGAAGACCGCGACCTGGGCGAGTAGCCGTACGGCTGCCGGAGCGCAGCGTAGTCTCAATGAAGGGCTGCGAGTTGCCTTTCGGTCCGGAGCTGTGATGGGACTGACGGTGGTTGGTCTGGGCCTTCTGGATATCGTGATTTGGTATGCCATTCTCAAATGGATCTTTGATCTCAATTTATCCCAGCTTTCAGTTACCATGTTGTGCTTTGGAATGGGGGCAAGTTCTCAGGCGCTTTTCGCTCGTGTTGGTGGTGGTATNTTNACGAAGGCAGCGGATGTTGGTGCTGATTTGGTTGGAAAAGTCGAACAGGGTATTCCTGAAGATGATCCNCGCAACCCTGCCACGATTGCTGACAACGTTGGCGATAATGTTGGCGATGTGGCTGGCATGGGAGCNGACCTTTATGAAAGTTATTGCGGATCAATTTTGGCGACCGCTGCCCTGGGAGTNGCGGCATTTGACGCGGAAAAGCAGATGGGAGCTTTGTTTCTTCCGATGTGTATTGCGGCGGTAGGGATTTTCCTCTCGATCGTTGGGATTTATCGCATCAAGAGTGATGATGATGCGAGTCAGTCGGCCTTGTTAAANGCGCTCGGAAAAGGAATCAATACTTCAACCGTCTTAGTGGCCGTTGCAGCATTACTGCTTGCTAACTGGATCATGGGAAGTGAACACTGGATGATTGGTCTGAGTGTTATTGTTGGCTTAGGTTCTGGGTGGATCATTGGATTTTGGACCGAGTATGTAACCAGTGATGAGTATCGACCTACCAGAGAGCTTTCCGAGTCAGCACAAATGGGTCCGGCCAATGTAATTATTCGGGGGATTGCTGATGGAATGCAGAGTGTTTGGTTGCCTGTTTTGGTTATCTGTGCGGCAACGCTGCTGGCCTTTGGTTTTGCCAACGGTTTTGAATTTCGTGATGTGAATGAATTCACCAAGGGGCTTTATGGTGTAGGGATTGCGGCAGTTGGAATGTTGAGCACGCTGGGTATTACTTTGGCAACCGATGCTTATGGTCCGATTGCTGATAATGCTGGCGGGAATGCCGAGATGTCAGGGTTGGAGCCAATCGTTCGTGAACGTACCGACGCATTGGATAGTTTGGGAAACACGACTGCAGCAACGGGAAAAGGCTTTGCTATCGGTTCGGCCGCATTGACTGCATTGGCCTTGCTGGCGGCATATGTTGAACAGGTTCGCGATGGCTTTGACCGTTGGGCTGAATCTGCCATAACGGCAGAAGCGGACGGAAGTTGGTACAAGTTGAATAGCCAGTTGATTGTCCAAAATGAAGTAGGTGGTTCGGTTGCCTGGTTGGCATTTCCGGATGAAGTGAATCGGGCCAAAACCTGGCGTGATGTCGAGAGTGATCCAGCAAAACCGATTGCCGGCGATTTTGAAATCACAGACGACAGCGGAGAATCAAAGCGATTAATGAAGGAACTAAAGCCTGAGGGTGAGCGGATTGTATTAACCGTTGATGGCCAGGAAATAACTTTGGTTCGACGTGACAAAGCCACGCTTCCTGATTTTGCCCGGTACTATGATGCGACGCTTCTCAATCCGAAGATTCTGGTGGGGGTCTTTGTGGGCTGTATGGCCACGTTTGTATTCTGTGCGATGACAATGAATGCTGTCGGTCGCGCGGCGGGTGGAATGGTGGATGAAGTTCGTCGCCAGTTCANAGAGAAACCCGGAATCTTAGACTACACAGAAACTCCNGANTATGCGGCGCCNGTCCGTATCAGTACCGTCGCTGCACAGAAAGAGATGATTGCGCCATCATTGCTGGGGCTTTTGACGCCATTGGTAACAGGTTTATTACTGGGGGTTGGTGGCGTGCTCGGAATGCTTGTAGGAACAATGACCTCCGGATTCTGTGTAGCCATCTTTATGTCGAATTCAGGCGGCGCCTGGGACAACGCGAAGAAGTATATTGAGACCGGCAAATTCGGCGGTAAAGGCTCGGATGCTCATAAAGCTGGTGTTGTCGGAGATACGGTTGGCGACCCNTTCAAGGATACCAGCGGTCCTAGTCTCAATATTTTNATCAAACTGATGAGTATGGTTAGTGTTGTGATTGCCGGTTTGGTAGTGCGTTACAGCCTCACAGCCTTAGAAATCTTCTAAGCATTCGTAAAACATTTGGGTAACTCGAGTNGTTTGGCAGTTGAATGTCATAGACCGGTGATTTCTGCCGGTGACATTATTCCTATGTGCGAGTAAAATTCGTTATTGTCGTATGAAGTGTGCGCTGGTTTTCCAATGGAATAGTGACTGTGACTGATTCAATAAAAGAAGAAGAGTATTTACCGAGTTCCGACCGTCTGCCTCGNGGGGAAGTTCCTAATGAAGCNGAGCGTATNGCTCGTAGTTTGGAGTTAGCTCGAGCAGCGGCGGAGACTGCTGCTGAAAATGCTGGCCGCAATATTGTTGTATTAGATGTTCGCCAACAATCAACGATGTTTGACTTCTTCGTGCTGGCAACGGGTTCAAGCCGTCGTCAGTTGCACGCGATGAGNGAAGAGATTGATCACAAATTAGAAGACGATCTCAAAGACCGGCGNATTGGTATCGAAGGGTATCAGGAAAGTCGCTGGATCCTTCTTGACTACGGTAGTATTGTCATTCACCTTTTTGACGATGAATCGCGGGAATATTACAGTCTTGAATCNTTATGGGCGGACGCCACTAAAGTTGATGTTTCCGATTTGATTCCTGCCGAACAGCTTGGTTAAGTCGTGTTTTTCGACCTAAGGATACCACACCGAACGCTATGAATATTCTTGCGGAGTTGAAAAGAAGATTTCACGATGTACTGGCAGAGTATGCTGGTGATTCGGACTTGCAAAGCTTGCTNGATATGATCAAGCAAGCTCAGGATGCTCGCTTTGGAGATTATCAGGCCAACTGCGCAATGCCACTGGGCAAGCAACTGGGGAAAGCTCCGCGGGACGTAGCCGCAGAGATTTTGGAAAAAGTCCAGCTTGATGATATTTGCAGTCAGACGGATATTGCAGGCCCAGGTTTTATCAATCTCACGGTTTGTCCGGACTGGCTCAACTCTCAGATTAACTCCGCTGCTGCCGACAACCGAGTTGGTGTTGGCTTTGTTAAAGANCCTGGAACCTATATCCTCGACTACTCNTCCCCNAATGTTGCGAAGCCNATGCACGTGGGGCATATNCGTTCGACAGTAATCGGTGATAGTCTTGTCCGCACGCTTCGATTTCTGGGTCATCAAGTGATTGCGGATAACCATCTTGGCGACTGGGGTACTCAGTTCGGGATGATTATTTATGGCTATAAACATTTTGTAGACCAGCAAGCCTATCAACAGCACGAAGTGAAGGAGCTTAGCCGGCTTTATCGATTGGTTAATCAACTNATTGAATATTGGAAAAGTAAAAAAGGTCTAGCTGCTCAGCAGCAGGCAATCGAAGCGCGTGTGGTTGATCTTGAGCGTNTGGAACAAGTCGAGGNAACAGGCGATGAAAAAGAAGATAAAAAGCANGCTAAAGCGTTAGGTCGAGCCAGAGGGCAATTAGCNCAGGCTCGTCAGGCGTTAGAATTACTACAGTCNAAAGTGACCGCTGTCGACAGTGATCAGNAACTTCATGATTACGCGNAGCAGCACCCNGACATTGCCCGCAGNGCTCTTTTGGAAACTGCGCAACTTCATGCAGGCGATGCCACGAATCGGCAGTTATGGGAAGAGTTTCTCCCGAAGTGTCGTGAAGATATTCAACGTGTCTATTCNCGACTGAACGTTGAATTTGATGTGGAGTATGGAGAGAGTTTTTATCACGAGATGNTGCCGGGAGTNGTGGCTAGTTTGCAACAAGCAGGTATGGCATCCGAAAGNGAAGGNGCTCAGTGNGTCTTTCTGGAGGCATTCGAAACGCCGATGATCATTCAAAAGAGCGACGGCGCGTATCTGTATGCGACGACGGATCTGGCGACGATCAAATACCGAATGAAAGAATGGGATGCGGATGAGATTCTCTACGTCGTGGATCATCGGCAAAGTGAGCATTTCCAGAAACTCTTCGCGGTGGCGAATGCNTGGAACGCTTCCGCGGTAAANCTGCATCACATCAGTTTCGGTACGGTTCTGGATGAGAATGGTCGTCCTTACAAGACCAGGTCGGGTGAGGCCGTTGGTTTGGAAGGGCTCTTAGACGAAGCAGTGCGTAAAGCATTCGAGGTGGTTTCTGCTAATGACGANGGAAAACCAAATGGTCCAGACTTAGACGAAGCAACTCGTAATCATATCGCGGATGTGGTTGGTCATGGAGCTATTAAGTATGCAGATTTGTCTCACAACCGAACCAGTGACTACGTTTTCAGCTATGACAAGATGATGGCGCTCGAAGGAAACACTGCAACTTATATGCAGTATTGTTACGCNCGAGTTCAAAGCATCTTTCGTAAAGGAGGTATTGAGATGGCCGATTTACGTCGAAGCCCACAGGCAATCGTCCTCAGTCATGATGCTGAACGAGCACTTGCTATGCTGCTTTTGCGTTACTCNGAAGCACTCGAAAATGTGCTGGACGAATATCGCCCAAATCAGCTGACTAATTATCTATTCGATTTAGCGAAACGGTTTTCATCGTTCTTTGAGCAATGCCCTGTTTTGAAGGCAGAGGATGANGCTGTCAAACAAAGCCGACTTCAGTTGTGTGACTTGACCGGGCGNGTGATCGCTCANGGGTTGAGCTTGTTAGGTATTGGGGTCGTCGACCAGATGTGATCCAACTCNATAAGGAGCGCTTGGGATGGAAAACGAGAGAGTATAGAGACATGGCTAATCAGGCGTTACAATCGACTGACGAGCGTGAACGAGCGTTGTTAGCTCCGTATGCAATGTTCTCAAATTTAAGCGAAGGCCGCCGATACGAAGAAGCGGAGCACCCTTATCGTAGTTCTTTTCAAAGAGATCGTGATCGTATTGTATACAGTGCTGCTTATCGTCGTTTAAGTGGCAAGATGCAGGTCTTTACCGGAGATATGGGGGACTATCACCGAACGAGGTTAACCCATACTCAGGAAGTAGCATCCATTGCGAGAACNATGGGCCGAGCCTTGCGNCTCAACGAAGANCTGATTGAAGCGTTATCCTTATTTCACGATATTGGGCACCCTCCCTATGGGCATGCGGGTGAAGATGCGTTGGATGAATGTTTAGCGGACGAGGGGGGCTTCTCACACAATCAATATGCTCTGACGATTGCTGAAGAATTGGAGATACGTCACCAGAGCTTTCCCGGTTTGAATTTAACCAAAGAGGTTCTTTCAGGACAGGCGACCCGTGTAGATAAAGAAGCCGACGGAGTGCTGCCACTATTGGAAGCACAGGTCGTTGAAGCAGCTGACTCNATGACCTACGACGCTCATGATGTAGACGATGCGCTTAAACTCGGGCTGGTAACGCTTGACGAGGTTCACGAGCAGGAGATGATCAGAACCTGTGTTGATCTGATTAAGCAGCGAGAATCAGATTTGGGTCCTGAAGAGTATATACGTGCTTTGATTCACACGATGGTGGATTGTCAGGTAACCAACGTATTAGAGAATGCCGGACCATTTCTGGCACATTCAGGGTGGACTTCGATTAACGATGTTCGTCAATCAGATTATCGAATTGGGACCGTTGGTGAATTGGCAGATACCAAAAAAGCAATGGAAGGGTTTTTATACGAACGTGTTTATCGACATCCGGAATTAATAAAAACACGTAAACGAGCTCAGTCTCAGATCCACACTCTGTTTGATACGTTTGTGGCAAATCCTGACCCCATGCCGCTCCGTTTCAAAAAACGTATTGAAGTCGTCGGCTTACGTCGTAGTGTGGGTGATTACATCGCCGGTATGACAGATCGGTTTTTCGAGCAACAATATCTTGGCTTTGTTGGCTAAAGCTTTTAGAACCTTCTAGCTTCTTAGCGGATTCAGTTCTAGAATCAAAATTGTATATTGCCTCTCCTCATGGTAGCTTTTTGCCCTGCCGGGGGAATTTTTAATAGCTTTTATTTATTCGCTGATTGGACGCGATTGTGTTTCGATCGGCAAGCATTTTTTTAACGTTTTCATTTTAAGGCATTTTCATCATGGTTTTATGGGTACTCCGTGCAGTATTCATGGCGATCGCTTTTGGCGCCGGAATATCTATTGTCACGCAAAATACTGAGGATTCGCAGGGGCTCTTTACCGGAATCACTCTCATTGTTGGCGCCGCCGGCATTGTTTCTTTCGACATCCTGATTCGCAAAAAGCCAATCGATGTTATTTCGTGNAGCTATTTTGGAATCGTNATNGGGNTNTTNCTTACTTATATCGTAGGGGTTGCAGTCGATCCNATTTTGACATTTTCAAAAGTAGGAGATCTGGAGCATACCCGAGGTATGTTGAATCTCNTGTTAGCGATCCCTTTGTGTTACATTTGCACCTCTTTTCTATTACAAACCCGAAATGACTTNCGGTTCATCATNCCATATGTCGAGTTCTCCAAAGAGATAAAAGGTAACAAACCTCTTATTTTGGATACGTCCGTCGTTATTGATGGCCGTATTGCCGATTTGGTGGATGCAAATATCTTTGATAGCCAACTGGTGATGCCTAAGTTCGTTTTGGCTGAACTACAGAACATTGCTGATAGCAGCGATAAAATGCGTCGTACCCGAGGTCGTCGTGGCTTGGATGTTCTCAAGCAACTTCAGGTAAACACAAAAGTTGATTTATTGATTGATGAACGAGAGAGTGATGATATGAAAGATCAGCCCGTTGATGCGAAGCTGGTCCTGCTCGCAAAACAACTAAACGGTAAAGTCGTAACGGGTGATTACAATCTTAATAAAATCGCTACTCTACAAGACGTTCCGGTCATTAACCTGAATGACATCATGAATGCTCTGCGACCGGTTTTTCTACCTGGCGAAGAATTCAAAGTGAAGATTGTGAAGGAAGGTGAGGGGGATGCGCAGGGGGTTGGCTATCTGGACGATGGCACGATGATTGTCATAGAAGGTGGCCGGAGCCACCTTCAGGAAGTAGCGCATGTCTCTGTGACCAGTGTGTTACAAACCAGTGCGGGCCGAATGATCTTTGCGAATTATGAAGGTGTAGTCTAGAGCCTTCGCGAAAAACTTGAATCGCTGAATTCACTTTGGTACGTTGAAGGATTAATGGCAGGCGACTGCGATCAGCATGGGGATTCCAAACCGTCATGGTATTTATTGACTAAGGTGGAATGCTCTTAAGCTGTCATCAGGATACCACCAACGTAGGCACTGGAAATGGCGACGATCGACGCGGAAACGACTGAGGCCGGCGTGCGAAGGACTGCTGACAGTCAGATCTCGATTCGTGGTGCGCGAGTTAATAATCTTAAAGATATCAGNCTCGATATTCCTAGAAATCAGCTTGTAGTCATTACTGGCCCCAGCGGATCCGGAAAGAGCTCTTTAGCTTTTGAGACTCTGTATGCTGAAGGGCAACGTCAGTATATTGAGAGTTTATCTGTCTACGCCAGACAGTTTCTGAAGCAAATGGAACGTCCCGATGTGGATATCATCGAGGGTCTGCAGCCGACGATCTGTATTGACCAGAGACANGGCTTGCAAAATCCTCGTAGTACGGTCGCCACGGTTACCGAAATCTATGATCACCTTAGACTTTTAATGGCTCGACTGGGNGCTCCNGNCTGCTACGAATGTGGAGAGTCCATTCGTCAGCAATCTCACGAGCAAATTCAAGATGCTTTGATGGGAATGCCAGAAGGCACGAAATCGATGATTATGGCGCCTATGGTGCGTGGGCGACGTGGTCAGCATAAGGACATTCTTGAGCAGATTCGGAAAGTGGGCTTTGTGAGAGCACGCATTGACGGGCAAGTTTATGATGTTGATTCATTTCCCGAATTGGCACCTCGTAAAGTACATCAGATTGATGCAATTGTCGATCGGGTCATTGTTCGTCCCGGAGTTCGTGCCCGTATTGGTGAGTCGATCAAACTTGCGTTGGAGTACGGTGAAGGTTTGATGATGCTTTGTTCCTATCATCCGCATGATGAAGAGGAGACAGAAGAGGGGGGGGAGTGGCGAGATACCCTTTTTAGTTCCCGTTATTCATGCCCGCATTGCAATATTAGCTATGAAGAAGTTGAACCACGTACGTTTAGCTTCAATAGTCCTTACGGTGCTTGCCCTGAATGTGATGGTCTTGGGAAGTTCTATCAGTTTGATCCTGAACAGTTAGTGCCGGATGTTGATTTAACACTAGGCGAAGGTGCGATCGCAGTGTTTGAAGGAGCGACTCCTAAACGACTGCAAAAGTACGAAGAAGCGTTGAACGAATTCCTGACGTCAAAGAAGATCGATCGTGATTTGCCAATTGGGGAGTGGGCCGCGNGAATTCAGAAGCAATTCTTCTTTGGTGTTGGGCGTAAGTATCCCGGATTGGTAGGGATGGTTGAGCAGGAGTTTGCTACGACCACAAGTAAACCTCGTCTGGAAGAACTCGAATCGTATCGTGACATTGTGATTTGCAATCACTGCGAAGGCTCACGATTACGCCCTGAAGCCACCAGCGTAAAACTGGGGGGGGTTAATATTCATCAGATTGTGAAGCTGTCGATTAATGAAGCGCGTGAATACTTTGCGTCTTTGGAATTTAATAAACAGGATGAGTTGGTTGGTAGGCCGGTCGTCAATGAGATTATTCACCGCCTGCAGTTTCTCTCAAAAGTCGGAGTCGATTATTTAACGTTAGANCGATCGGCAGACACACTTAGCGGTGGTGAAATGCAGCGAGTGCGACTGGCGAGCAGTATTGGNTCCGGATTGGTTGGTGTTTGTTATATTCTGGATGAGCCGTCCATTGGCTTGCATCCTCGGGATAACGATCGGCTTATTCAGTCGTTAAGAGACCTGCAGCAACTCGGTAATACNGTTATCGTGGTTGAACATGATGAAGCAACCATGCGTGAAGCGGATCGTATTATTGATGTTGGTCCGGGTGCCGGNCAAAACGGNGGTCAGGTGATTGCNCAAGGGACTCCCGAGCAAGTGCAGGCAGATAGGGCGTCCGTTACCGGACAGTACCTGATAGGTGCCAGGCAAATCCTCGTTCCTGAAAAACGTCGTAAAGTGAAAGTTGGTAAACAGATAAGTCTGGCTCGTGCCACCGCGAANAACTTGAAAAGTGTAACCATTAAAGTACCCCTGGAGACTTTTGTTTGCATTACCGGAGTTTCAGGATCAGGTAAAAGTTCGTTGATCAATGAAACACTGGCTCGGGCGATCACGCGGTATCTGGGCAACAAGTGTCCCAAGCCGGGAGCCTTTGATTCTCTCGAGGGTGTGGAACATATCGACAAGTTGGTTCAAATCACTCAGACGCCAATCGGACGCACACCACGAAGTAATGCTGCGACTTACACGGGGGTGTTTGATGAGATTCGTAAGGTTTTTTCTCAAACACGAGATGCCAAACAGCGAGGCTATAAGGCTAATCGTTTTAGTTTTAATGTAAAGCAGGGAAGATGTAGTAGTTGTGATGGGCAAGGTGTTCAGAAAATCGAGATGAATTTTCTACCGGACATGTATGTCAAGTGTGATCGGTGTCATGGTGCGAGATTCAATCGGGCCACGCTACAGGTACGGTATAAAGGCTTGACGATCGCCGATGTTCTGGACTTGTCAGTGAGTGAAGCCGTTGGTTTCTTCGAGAATTTGGATAGTATTCACAGGACGCTTAAGAGCCTGGAAGACGTCGGGCTAGGGTATCTCAGACTTGGGCAGCCATCGACGACCCTGTCTGGTGGTGAAGCACAGCGTGTGAAATTAGCGACTCAACTGGCAAGAGTTGATACTGGCAATACGATGTATTTGTTAGACGAACCAACAACCGGATTGCATTTTGAAGATATCCAGCGACTTCTCAATGTTCTGGGACGCTTGGTCGATCGAGGTAATACGGTCGTGGTGATCGAACACAACTTGGATGTTGTGAAATGTGCAGACTGGATTATTGACCTTGGCCCGGAAGGTGGGACAGGCGGTGGGCAAGTCATTGCGACTGGTTCTCCTGAAGATGTCGCCGGAAATGAAAACAGTTATACCGGACAATGCTTACAAAGTGTCCTGATAGGAGGTGTCTCGTGAAGGCAATTTTGGTTGTTGCATTAGGAGGTATGGTAGGAGCTGTTCTAAGATATTTGGCGAGTACTGCGGCCGGAAAAGTGCTGGGCGACGGTTTCGCTTATGGAACGCTATTAGTGAATGTTGTGGGCTGTCTGGTCATTGGATTTCTCGCTGGTTGGGGGTTCACAGCCCTGGAGGAGAATCCTAAT
>PAJC01000131.1 GCA_002705165.1 Planctomycetaceae bacterium
TTACTTTTTCGTAGTATACGCTTGTTCAGAGGTGAGCAGTAGTGGTAGATGAGGTTTGAACAGAGAAGCTATTCAACGACTGAGGTAACATTGACAAAAAAAGGTCTACACCTCGAGTCAATTCAAGGCATAGACGCTTTGATTCAATAGCTTCCGTAGCGATCAAGCAGCCGCCACGTTCTAAGCATTCTCGCGGATAAGCTCNAGCAAGAACCCTTGGGAGCCCCTTGCCCGTCCACCGATCTCCCACAGGAACGACGGCGAGGACGGACATTGACGAGACAGGAGGATTAGCTATTCTCCTGCTTCTCCTCTTCGGTCGGTTCCGCTGCTTTCGCGACGTCGTCATCAAGTCCCATTCCTCCGGCGGTAAGGATCAAAGGACGAAGNTCTGTNGCAACATCTTTATTTTCAGTGAGNAAGGCTCGAGCCTTTTCCTTNCCCTGACCAAGGTATACATCACCGTATTTGAACCAGGAACCACTACGGGTAAGTACTCCGTGTTTCACTCCCAAATCNAGTAAGTCACCTTCATAGCTGATACCATGGGTATGCATCATGTCGAATTCGGCGATNCGGAANGGGGGTGCAACTTTATTCTTCACAACCTTNGCTCTAACTCGCTGACCAACCACCTGATCCCCATCTTTAAGCTGAGCGATTCTGCGAACATCAATACGACAGGAACTATAAAATTTAAGAGCTCGACCTCCGGGAGTTGTTTCCGGACTTCCAAACATGACACCAATCTTCTCTCGAATCTGGTTAATGAAGATCACGACGGTCTTACTTTTTGCAATCGCTCCCGTAAGTTTTCNCATNGCCTGGCTCATAAGACGAGCCTGCAGGCCCACATGACTATCACCAATTTCTCCTTCNAGCTCTCTGCGAGGTACTANAGCAGCCACTGAGTCGATAATGANAACGTCGACCGCATTGGATTTCACCAACATCTCNGTAATTTGCATCGCCTCTTCACCATTATTTGGCTGACTGACCAGTAGTGTATCTAACTTCACTCCCAGCTTTTTNCCCCAACTCGGATCAAAAGCATGTTCTGCATCAATAATCGCCGCGATGCCTTCAGATTTTTGAGCTTCAGCTGCGATGTGTAAAGCCAATGTTGTTTTACCACTGGATTCGGGGCCATAGATTTCAATGATCCGACCACGAGGTGCCCCCTGGCCTCCAAGAGCCATATCCAAGGACAAACTGCCAGTATTAATCCCCTCTATCTTATGCCGCTGGTCAGTCCCCAGAGGCATAATNGCTCCTTCACCAAACTGTTTTTCAATCTGCTGAAGGGTTGTTTTCAAATGNGCATTNCCAGCCAGCAAAGGATCAACCTTAGCTGACGTACCTGATTTTTTACCCTTAGCACTCTTCGACTTCGCTGTCGTTGTTTTCTTCTTTGCCATATTTCCTGTCGATTCCTTTTTTACAGCGACCATTACTGCACTCCTTTATCGATAACTAGCTATTGTGTTTCAACTGCAATCACATATTTTTCTGACAGTCTTNTGTCAAATCACCCTAAAAAGGACTTATACGCCGACATAGTGTACAAANAGCCANATAGTGAACACTTATACACTATATCGACATTGCCTTGCAACCACAAGAGTTTTTTACCACTCTGTCGTTGCCTTTTTTCCTACTTGCTTCCAAATGAACATGACGCTTAATAAAAGCAACATTCGATCGCCCCCTGTAAGAATAGTGATNCCGCCGGGCTAAGACATTTGCCCGACCACTGTCGTGTTTCCGNANGAGTCTACAACTCAAAGCTTTAACTGGGGGAGCTTTGAAGAACCTCTTTCGGCAACACAATAACTATCGCAAGCGACGATGACACATCTGGTCACACGGAAATAAGAAAAATAAAAAAAGCTGGAAATTCTCTTTCCAGCTTTTTAATGCTTGATTGGGTAGCGTGATCGATTATCGCGTTCTACCATTCTCGGGTATTGTGAACCACAATNATTCACGTAAATCGTAACAGGCAATCCCTCTTTTTAGACGCACAAACATAAATCCATTGGCAATCGCAGGCGTTGTGCAAACCAANGGGCCATTACTGAACTCCCTACGAAGGATCATCTCCGCCTCCAACTGGCCTTCAGCTGTCTTTTCAAGTTCGTCGATTCCCAGTAACCCCCTAAATGTTTCTTCATCCGCCAGGACACCCTCTCGGTTAATCTTGGCCTGCATCAAGGGCTTGTACTTCGGTCCGGCCTCAAAGGCGAGGAGACCATCAAAAGCATAGAACACTTTCTCGTCGGCGGAAATCAACGATGTATATCGAGGTCGGTTCAAATCGAGCATGGTTTGCCACTTCGGTTTTCCAGTCTCCAGATCGACACAAGCCAAACGACGGTCACCCTGAACAAAAACCAAATCATTGACGGCGACAGGGCTCGAGCCCGAATCAGCCGCTCCATTAAATCGCCACAATTCATCCGGGGTCGTGTCGCTTAACGTGTAACAAACCAAACCCGACTTTCGACTCTGCCCGTAAAGAAGTAACTTATCACCGACAAGAATGGGAGTCGCATTCCCGGCTCCGGACTCCAATTCCCAGACCAATGTCCCTGACTTCAGGTCCAGACAAACCGTCATGCCACCAGCAACATTGCAAATAACACGAGTTCCGGCATCTGCATGCCAGATCACCGGACTGCAGTGAATATTCTTCTTCGTCTCAACTTTATACTCCCACACGACCTCCCCGGAATTCACATCCAAAGCAAAAAGCCCATCACACAAAACAATCGCCAATCCCTGTTCGACAGCAAAAGAAGACTGCAGATATTGATCCCGAAAATCACCCGGAATCTTTGTTGTCCATAACGTTTCGCCAGATTGAGCATCTACGGCCCGGGCTGTCCTGCCGGCGCTCAGGACAAATAGCTTATCGCCAGTGATTGTTGGGGATCCGGACTGAGCGAATCTCGTATAAGCACTCGAGTACTCATTCGCCCATTTCAACTTTCCATTCTTACGATCAAGACAATAAATAAANTCGTCGAACCTAAACCCTTTAGCCCGAGCTTCCTGTTCATTCCGTCGGTTTACCTCATATTCAGCATATTCCGNCTCCGTCATCNCTACACGCTTCTCAGGAGGCAAATATGGNAACTTAAGGGGGGGNAACTTTTTGACGCTGGTTAAGGCTTCCTTTTTATGTGTATACAAATAGACCGAATTACCACTCACCACAGGACTNGACCANCCACTCGCTGCNGCGGCAGGTAAATCATCCTCGCTNACATACCAGACAGGCTTAAGTCCCCTANCAGGCAAGGCATTTACCAGTGCAGGACTTTCGGNATCAACGCCACTACGCTGCCCTCCTCTCCATTGATTCCAGTCNGCACATTGCNCNTAGGGGGAANTAAAAACACCTAACAACAGTAGTAAGATGCGAGTTGATTTGAGAATAAGTGAANNTGACAGCATTCTGTTAAGTCCTACCTAGTAGTGATAATCCAAGTCTAAGAATATAATGCGACGATTAGTTCAATCTAACTTCATTATGAATTGAAGGAGCAGCTATGTCACTGCTTGTTGTTGGCTCGATCGCTTTTGATAGTGTTGAGACCCCTACAGACCGACGTGATAACGTCATTGGCGGGTCCGCCACTTACTTTTCCTATGCGGCCAGCTATTTCACGCCGGTCAATCTCGTAGGCGTTGTTGGAGAAGACTGGCCGGCGGAGCACACTGCCCTTCTCGAATCACGCAATATTAACACTGAAGGTCTGGAGATCAAACCGGGCGAAAAGACGTTTTCCTGGAAAGGGAAATATCTCCCCAACATGAACGATCGCGAAACGCTGGAAGTCAATCTCAACGTATTTGAAACCTTCAGCCCAGTGCTTCCTGAGAGCTATAAAGACACACCGTTCGTATTTCTGGCCAACGGNGCACCAACAGTCCAAATGCAGGTNCTGGATCAGGTNAGTAATCCCAAACTTGTNGTAGCCGATACNATGGACCTNTGGATCAACATCCAGAAGAACGATTTGCTTGAGCTTATCAAACGCATCGACGGACTTGTGCTCAATGATAGTGAAGCCAGGTTGCTGACAGGTGAAGAAAATCTTGTCAAAGCCGGAAAGGCAGTACTCGAGTTGGGAGCCAAATTCTGTGTCCTCAAAAAAGGGGAGCACGGAGCCATGTATTTCGACGAAGATGATTGCTATGTTCTTCCTGCCTTCCCAACCGATCAGGTCCTTGACCCGACCGGAGCTGGAGACAGTTTCGCGGGCGGAATGATGGGCTACCTNGCGAGTCAGGATGCGATCGATCCGGCAAGTATCAAACGGGCTTTAGTCTATGGCACGCTTGTCGCAAGCTTTAACGTCGAAGACTTCAGTCTCGAACGCATGAAACAAATTGAACGCGAAGCACTAGAGCAACGTTTTCTACAATACCAACAAATGCTGACTATCCTTTAGAAACAATTCACCCATAGTGTCATCTCGTGAAACCTATCCGTACGTTTATCGCCGTTAATGTCTCTCAGGAAACCTGTCGTGTCGCAGGTCGCCTCCTTAAGCAATTAGGGGCCATCGACGACGGTATAAAAACCATACAAAACCAAAACCTACACATTACGCTGAAGTTTCTCGGGGAAGTACTCGTCGAAGACACCCCGGCCATTTGCTCTGCGGTTGAAAAAGCGTGTGAAGCATTCAATAATTTTGAGATTATCAGCGGGGGCCTCGGAGCCTTCCCGAATCAAGAGCGACCGCGCACACTGTGGATGGGAGTTGAACAAGGTGTTGATGAAATTCGTGANCTACAAGCAGCCGTCGATCACCACACGGAACAAATTGGTTACTCCGGAGAAAACCGACTGTTCGTCCCTCACTTGACGCTGGCTCGCATCCGCAATTTTCAGGGCGACTTTGAAAGGCTGCAGGAACTCTTCGATTCTTATAGTCCCGGACCGTTAACCGCGACTCATGTCACCGAAGTCATCACCTACGCCAGCTTTATAGACCGAGGTGCTCCAACTTACGAAGTCCTCGGACGCTGTAAGTTATAGAGCGAAATAGGTCACACGCTCCTCGCAATTGCATCAGCCGATTTCTAAGCAGCTCGTTGCTTTTCAGCGTGTTTCCTTTTGAGTCGATTAAGCTTCTTCCGCATGGTCTTTAACTGTTTACGACTCATTTTGGTTAAGTCATATTGTTCCCAAAATGCATCTTCATCAAACGATTCATGCTCAATCTTGTCTTCTTTGGGAGGAATGAGGAGCGTGTTTTGCTGAGAATTATCAACTGGTGTTTCGTAAACAGTCGAATCATCTGATTGCATGGAATCATCCTCTTCCGGAGCGTAAGCCGAATAGACCACTTCTTCCTCTTGCTGCACTTGCTCAGGCACTTCAGCCTCATCCTGATATGACTCGGACTCTTCGTAATCCCGCTCAGTTTCTTCATCGACAACTTCTTCATCTATTTCGTCTAGTTCATCATCCGACTGTTCAAAGTCCTCTTCAACGTATTCATCGTACTCCTCTTCAACTTCAGCTAGCTCCTCATCATCGCCTAGATCATCCCAGTCGTCCCACTCGGCATCCTGCTCCACAGCCAACTCCTGAGGACTATCTTCCATCCCGGAAACTTCGGCGACTACCTTCTTTACCGTTGCATGGTTAGGTTGGGTTAATTGAGAAACACTCGTCTTGCCTTGCTGGGCATTCAGATAAACCTTACGCGCATTCAACCATATCATTAACGACACGACTAATATAGCGCTCATCGCTAAGGACGACTCAGCTACATCGGTGGTCAAAGCAGATTCACCGATGACACCACCCATTCGCGAACAACCTGCAGCAATCAGCACCATCACGGCCATGGCCAACATCATGAGCATGCCGGGACGAGATTTAAATTCAATCAGCAGACGAATAGAAAAATACATCGCTCCCAATGAGACCATCATCATCCACCAAGTGGATGCTTCATTCCAGGGACTTGGCATTTCAAATCGAGCCAATGGCACGCTGAGGATTTGGTGCCCACCAGTGGCTACTTCAAAACTCAGGAAGCCACTGAAGGCCGCCAGAGACAACCAAAGGCGATAGCGGCCTTTGTAATCGTCTGCTTTATGTCGTCTTAACAAATAAACAAATACAGCTCCAAGACTCAGCATCAGCAACATAACGCTCATACACCAACTGGTAAGGTTGCCAGGCCCCGCTATCTCAAATAAGTGTTTTGGGAATTCCGGAGACTGTAAGTCCCGCGCATAGATATGTGCCTGCTGACACACATAAATACTAATCACGCCCAGTAGCAACATGGCCAGATAGGCCCACAAGCTTTTAGGAATCAGATCCGTGAGTCTCGGTTGATTCTCCAGCATGGCACGATCAAAGTACTCACGCACTCCGTCATGTCCTGTCTGTTGCCTGTGAAATTCACGCAATTGCTTCTTTGCCTTTAGTGCCACTAGTCAGATCTATCCCTGAATCCGGTTGTATTGATTTCTCTCAGATGCGCAGCAGTCCGCGCAAGGCCTACTATCATCTTCGGCACAAAAACCACCCCAAATAAAGCAAATCAGAGCTGGGGCCTCGAGATGTAGAGAATTTAATCGAAGGGCTCGCTCCCCCATCGGATCCCAAGGTTCTGCCTCAACAAACCCCAAGGGCAAAGTACCGCGTTTATGCGGGGATTTGTCAGATGAATTCTCACGAATCCAATCACTATCGGCTCGCTTCTCAGCACTTACATCAGTCCACCTCTATATGTCGTTGTCAGAACCGTTTTTTTGGGTTATCTTCGAGTATTAATAATGAAATCGGCATAATGTCAGGTTGTGTATCAAGACATCAGGCTAACTCTGATTTCAGTCTCTCCAATACTCCCTGTTGTTAATCACTGTTTTAGTTCAGAAAGAAACAAATGGCATACGAACTACCTGAATTACCTTACGCCTACGATGCGCTCGAGCCACACATCGATGCTCGTACTATGGAAATCCACCACAGCAAACACCATGCTGGCTACGTCGCAAAAGTGAATGCTGCGATTGACGGCTCTGAATTGGAAGGTAAATCAGTCGAAGATCTCGTTTCTGATTTAGCAAGTGTTCCTGAAGATAAACGTGGAGCTGTACAAAACAATGGTGGTGGTCACGCAAATCATTCACTTTTTTGGTCTGTTCTCTGCCCTAACGGGGGCGGCGAACCCTCAGGTGACCTGGCTGAAGCCATCAACAGTGCTTTCGGTAGCTTGGACGGCCTAAAAGAACAGTTCTCAGCCGCAGCGGCCACTCGCTTCGGTAGCGGATGGGCCTGGATTAGTGTCGACAATGGTCAATTGGTGGTTGAAAGCACTCCTAATCAGGACAACCCGCTAATGGCTGGCCGTACACCTATCCTCGGACTGGACGTTTGGGAACACGCGTACTACCTGAACTACCAAAATCGACGTCCTGACTACATTACAGCTTTCTGGAATGTAGTCAATTGGGACGAAGTTGCTCGACGATANGCGGCAGCAACTGCCTAGTGNCTACGTTCCGATCNATCTCGTAGTCTAACTACGATTCAAAAGCCAAAAAGCTTCATCAGAGTCTTGCTCTGATGAAGCTTTTTTCGTCTTCAAATCATCTGTTAATTCCTAACGAATTTGCGAAACCCATATTGACCCGATTTGAGCTCAAAAGATACTATTGCCCGACGCTGAAAGAAATCCTCTCCGCAGTGACCCGCCTTAGTACAAAGCCCTAAGAAGAACCGGCTGGTGCGGTGATTCATGGATTTCTCCAAGCGACCAACAATTATGGTTTTGAAAGGAATAAAANATGACATCCTCAAATCGACGATGGTTTCCCGTCCTCGCAGTANTCTGTGCATCTTCTGTCTGCCTGACAGGGTGTAAATCTTTTAGCTGGAGCAAACTGCCCGGCATGAGCTACTTTGCCAGTGATGACAAGCCTGCACAGTCATACTACGGTAGTCAGGACACACCATCGAACGACTATAACGCTTCCACCGTAGATTACTCTCAGCGTTATGGTAACACCGGCAACACGACCGCTCAAAGCACATATGGGCAGCAGTATGAGTCAACCAATGTTGGCAACACCAACTACCTGACCAACCAACCTGGCCAGCAAGCTCAGGGACAAANTCAGCCANCGCAGCAACCGCTATACGGCCAACAACAACCACAGCAGCAACCGCTTTACGGCCAACAACAGTACGGTAACCAAGCCGCTACTTATCCAGCTCAAGCTCCGCAACAGTACCAACCNCAAGGCCAGAACTTCAATGTTGCCGGNCCAAACCAAAANNCCCCAACAGCCGGTACGCTGCAGGAGNCCGCTGGTAACTACAACGGTGGCGGTTTCTACAACCCGAATGCTAATGTTGGATCGTATCAGCCAAACCAAACGTCAGAGTCTCCTAAGGTTCCAACCTTCGGTGCTACGGGAACAGAACAAACGCAAGGAGCAGCTGCTTACGTTTCGGGAACTCCCGCGAATACCCAGTTCGATGGTGGCAATTATCAACCAGCCGGTGGTAGTTTCCAACCGAATGGTAATACCACCACTCCTATGCCAGCTTACCGACCAGGTAGCACTGGTGGTACAAACGGTTATTACACACCTAACGGAGGCAGCTTCAACGGTCAGTAATCTGAATCGCAGAACTGGCTCCATCGGCTGCAACTGCAGTTCCCTTTCAAAACTGAAAACGGCTTTAGGCTTCCTTGCCTAAAGCCGTTTTTTTCGTCATGGATCACCGTCTGTTGTGCCATCGCACTGGCACAGATAAACTGACGAGTAACGAAGTTTAAGTTCCTCGGTGGAACACCCAGTTTAAGCAGGAGAGAAAGTATGGCATTCAGCCTTGAAGGTCANGTGGCCATTGTGACCGGTAACAGTAGCGGACTCGGTAAGGAAATCGGCATGGCNCTCGGACAAGCCGGCGCCAAAGTCCCCGTNAACTTNTGCTATAACGAAGANCGNGCACAAAACGCATTNGAAGAATACNAAGCTGCCGGTATCGACACCTGCCTTATTCAGGCCAGTGCAATTACCGAAGACGGAATCGACAAACTTTTCTCCGAGACCGAAAGGCAACTTGGCAATCCTGACATTCTCGTGCCTAATGCCACTTGCGATCAGCCTCATAAGCCAATCGATGAATACGACTGGGCATTCTATCAGGACATGATCGACTTTTTTATAAAAAGTCCCTTTCTCATGACGCAACGCGGTATGGCATCTATGAAGCAACAAGGCTGGGGACGCATTGTTAATATAGTAAGTGAAGTCTATCACCGCAGCGTTGGCGACTTCAGTGCCTACGTGGCTGCTAAAGGTGGACAGGTCGGTTGGANTCGTAGTATGGCTACTGAATTTGCCGACACGGGCATTACCGTCAATATGATCGCTCCTGGCTGGATCCCGACCGATCGGCATGCCGATGATCCTGAGGAAGAAAAAGATGGCTATCTGGCACTGATTCCAGCAGGCCGCTGGGGAATTCCTCGCGATGTAGCCGATGCCGTTCTGTACTTTGCCAGTGAAGAAGCATCCTTTGTCACGGGACAAACGCTCTGCGTTAACGGCGGTATGACGCCGTGGTAAGCCACTTCCGACAAGCGACTACATTCTAATGAGCTCCTATAAAAACGAATACGAAAGCATAGCCGATCCTGATTCGCTAACCAGCGAACCNNACGGAGATGACACCAGCAAGTCCGGNCTTCGCTGGGCATATNCCCTTTTGTGTGGTCTGATTCTCCTACCCATTACCATGCAATGGATTCCTTCGGAAGTTGCATTATGGAAGCAAGCCGCTGCTCGTAATCACTGGGATACTAAAGACCGCGAAATGGCGCTTGAGCTGAGTTCTCAAGCACTTAATTGGGACGCTGATAATCCCTCATTATTGACGGAACGTGCAGACTGGCTTGCTGAACTGGGGCGATATAACGAAGCTATTGACATCTACCAGATGTTGATTGCAAATCTAATAACTACCGGAGAGTCCGCATTGACGATTCAGTTGCGAATGCAGCTATGCAATCATCTTAATAGTCGTTCGATGCATGACAAACAGCCCTCCGACGAGACCTGGCAACAATGGGTAATCATCAATACTTGGTACGAAACCGGTGATCGCATCAGACAACTTTCNTTACTCAANGAAGCCAACCTTCATAACAACCAAGCCTACCAACTGGCGGTTAGCAACTCACACTTGAAAGAAGCATTGGCCAGTGCGAGTAAATGTCTGGAACTCTTTGGGGGAGAGATCTACTTCCTCTACAGCGACCCGATGTACTATGTTCAAGCAGCGTATCAGGCATATCGTCAGGAGAATTACCCAACCGCGATAGAAAATCTAAACAAGGCCGTCGATAAACTCAGCCGACACCACGCACTCCTTCAGGCAACCTCTCCATCGATTACCTGGAAGGCCTTCGAAAAAAANGAGCTNGCACAACTCATTGTAAACTTTGAATCCCTCTTTGGTAATGTGCTACTTTTCCGTGCTGCCTGTCTAAAACGGATCNCGGAGGAAGACCGGCCTGAAAACAAGGTGACGAATCAAATCGTGACGGATCGGCGACAGGCTAAGGAATTGGGAGTGGACAGTAAATACTTCACTCCGAAGGATGCTCATTTTGGAAATCTATTGATGTCATTTTCTACACATTCATTCATCCCCATGGCTCTCGATACTCGTGGATACATTTATCACTTGCAAGGAAACCACCATCTGGCTTTGATCGATCTGGAAGTGGCGGTCGGGGCAACCGAGTACGAGCTAAAGCAATTTGACGAGGTCTTGGAGTATGAGAAAGATCGAGTGGCCGATGCTGATTTTGTAAAACAACAACGTCACGAACGAGCCAAGAATCTGGCAGTCATCTTATATCACCGTTCTTTGGCTTATGATGCGACGCATCAGGTTGCCAAGGCGAGGAAAGATCGTGAACGGATTGACCAACTGGGATTCTCAGCTAGTCCGCTACTTCATTGAGCCAATTAAAAATACCCTCAAGATGATATTGAGGGGGGTTGTTCATATTTTTTAATAATGTATCTTTTTACTTATGAGTCGAGACAACAAAAGTCACATTTTTTGTCTCAACTGAGGGGATCAATTTCAGATTCCTTTGATTTATGTCCGATGAATTGGTCGTAAATCAAGCTCTGAGCATGACCTTTTTGGCCCTGTAGCTCAATTGGTTAGAGTACCGGACTGTCGATCCGGTGGTTGCGGGTTCGAGTCCCGTCGGGGTCGCTAAAAGCCGTGGATGTGAAAACTGAAGCGGCTTTTTGCATGCGCTAAAACGGTCCCGCTGTTAGGATGTACCGAAATTACTCCTTATAATATGGTGCACTTTGTACAACCATTATAAAAACAAACAGGGACGGTCCTTATTCAGAACTGGATTGAAGCTTTTGGCGTCTTCGCTTTGCAAATTAACGCCCCGGTGAAAAAAACGTGACTCCTCTCTGGAGTCGCAACACAACAAGAAGTACTTGCTAACCATAGTCCTACCAATCACTTTTTCATTGATTAGAGGCCATGATTCAAACCACTAAAAAAGAATCGCAACGACGCTCCCTTTTAATCTGCATGATTTGTTCTGTAATTTTTTTCGCCGCAACGGGATGGATTCTATTCTCAGATGGATTTCAGGATTATGGATTTCCATTACTTTTCAGGCCTTCCTTCGCTGTATTTTTTCCGGGATTGATCCTTTCCCCGCTACTTTGTCTCATCACGTTTATTGGCTCGCTTACGCTTCTGATCCGGGAACGCCTCCGCCCGTTCACCGCAATCATTTTTTGGGGAATGGTGATGTTAACTTGTTTCATTAATGAAACCTATCAACTCCGGCACCTAATAATCATGTCATTAAGTGCCGTTACAATGCTAGCAGAAACATACCTACGGCGATTACCGAAATCCCAGGTACTCTCAGCCATTGGTGCCATCGCTCTGTGTGTAAGCTACTACTTTACCGTGTTATTCCTGATGTTTTCCGCAAACGTTTGACCTCAATGCAAAGACTTTTGTCAAAGCGAAACAGATTGGATCAAAATCTGGAGGTTGGAAGAATTGCTTAGCCCTGATTTCTGATGTGTCGATATAATACGAGTCATGAACACTACAGACAATCAGCCATCGGAGAATTTGATTTCGGACGACGATTCATTAAAACCGGATGATACCCCCATCAAAAGCCATTTCTTTCGACGCCACGGCCGCAAAATCGCAGGCGCCCTAGTTCTCCTGATCTTCATCGGGACTCCACTTCTACTCGCAACGATTAAGTTTCTAGAGAAGCTCCAAATAGGCCATGATCTTGGCGTAGCCTTCTTCCTCGAACAATTTTCCAAATATTTCCTGATGACCGCCGGAATCTTCTGGTTCTTTTTCTTCGGTGCCAGCTTCGGTTCCTTTCTTAATGTGATCGCCTGGCGACTACCTCGGGGGGGAACATTACTTGGATCCTCTTATTGTGAGAGCTGCAACACCAAACTTAAAATGCGGGACAATTTCCCTATATTTGGCTGGTTGTGGCTAAGAGGAAAGTGCCGCACCTGTGAAGTGGAAATATCCGGGCGTTATTTAATCGTGGAAGTCATCTCTGCCATCGCCATCGGTACGTTGGCGTTAGTGGAAATGATAGGTGCGGGCGCTAATCTATTCCAACCTACCAACAGCGTCATGTTTAGTTTCCAAAGATTCGTAATATCCCCCGAACCCCGTTTTATCGGTTATTTCCTAATGCACTCCTGTCTTATCTTTATCCTGATGACCACAGGATTAGTAAGTCTTCAGCAACAACGAATCCCTCGCAACATCTTCTATTTTGGATTTTTCATTTCAATCATCACAGCAATCTGCTGGCCACTGGCAATTCCCTTTACCCACACGCATCAAGAAACCACCTCCATCAACTCAATGTTTGCTAGCGTGCTTCCAATGCTCTGTGGACTGGTTTCTGGCGGCATACTGGGGATTCTATCCACTCACCTACTAATGAGAAAGAATTTTCGGGAGGTCCCAGAGTTCACCATCCTAATGGCACTTACAGGAA
>PAJC01000132.1 GCA_002705165.1 Planctomycetaceae bacterium
TCGCCCAAAAACATGAGTTGGTCGTCGTTGAGGATGCTGCTCAAGCCTTAAATTCGTTTCATGGAGGTAGAGCATTGGGTACTATCGGTAACCTGGGTACGTTTAGCTTTCACCAAACAAAAAACTTTAGTTGTGGGGAAGGGGGCGCGCTGTGCATCAACGATGAGACGCTTATTGAACGTGCTGAAGTGATTCGTGAAAAAGGTACCAATCGGAGTCAGTTCCTCAAAGGGCATGTGGATAAATATACCTGGGTGGATTTAGGGTCTTCCTATCTACAGGGTGAGTTGGCAGCGGCCTTTTTGTTTGGGCAACTTGGGTCCATGGACATCATCACGGAAATGCGTCAGCGCTGCTATGAGACTTACAAGCAACAACTGACACCGCTGGCAGAGGAAAAGTTGCTTCAATTGCCAGTCATTCCGGCTGAGTGTCAAAGCAACTACCACCTGTTTCATATTTTGTTACCGACACAGGAAAAACGAGATGCATTGCTGAATCATCTTAATTCCCGTGGTATTCATGCGGTCTTTCATTACATTCCATTACATAGTTCTCCCGCAGGTATTCGACTCAGTGGAAAGACGGTAAGCCTCCCAATCACTGAATCGATCAGCACCCGACTTTTAAGACTTCCGATTTACCCAAATTTGGAGCCCGAACTGCAGCAACAAGTGGTAGATGAAATCACTACTTTTCTAGGCTCATAATCGTCTTAATCGCTAGAGCCGTAACTAGACGATGTTAGGTCTCTGCTTATCTTGGCCTGCGGTGATTATCGAACGTATTTGGTGGAATTATCGTACTAGGATTAAATGAAAACCTGTCCGCCGGAGTTGCCGCAATGCAGGACTTCTGCATAGAGCATCTGTCTTAGCTGCTCTTTCCTTTCAATCCATTACTTTGACGCAATTCATGAATGAGCAAAAGACAGTATTGGTGACCGCTTGTGGTTCGTCGATTGGACTCGAGGTATTGCGATCATTGCATCAGGCAAATCTTCCGATTCGGGTTATTGGGACAGAGGTGTCATGGTGGGGAAAGCAGGTTGCTGATCCTTATTGTGATCAGGTTTTACTTCTTCCTCGTGGCGACGCTCCCGGCTACCTCGATGCGATTCGAGATACAATAGCTCAATTTCAAGCGGAGCTTGTATTTGTAAATACCGAACCCGAACTCGAGGCAATTGTTGATAGCCGAGATGATTTTAAGGTTGCGATGTCCTGTCCTGGTAAAAATGGATTACGTGCTTGTTTGAGCAAGCAGGTTTTGCATGATCGTTTGGCAGGCCANGGGTTAACTGCNGCAACNATNGTGATTAANGCNCGGGAAGATTTAGANCGAGCNCTCGAGNAATTAGGCAGTCCNTTTTGGCTGCGGTGTGCGGAAGGTCCGCGAGGCCGGGGAAGTATTGTTGTTGAACATGCAACAGATGGTGTTTTTTGGATGGACTATTGGCGTCGTCGCGATGCCGGTGATGATGTTTGGCTGGCTCATGAATACTTGCCNGGACGTAATTTTAATTGGACTTCGATTTGGCGTCATGGTGAACTTTTGGCCGCGGCCAGTGGAGAGAGATTAAAATACTTTTTGGCTCAGGTTGCAGTGAGTGGTATTACAGGGAATGTATCGCATTGTCAGTTGGTTGATAGCGCAGGGATAACTCCGATTGCCAGTCAGGCTGTCAGACTAGCTGACGAGACGCCTCATGGCATCTATGCGGTTGACCTTAAAGAAGATGCCCAAGGGATTCCGAAGATCACTGAAATTAACGCGCGNCAGGCATTCCGACCATTGTTGTANACANAGGGCGGTATTAATTTNTCTGAAGTGTTTGTNAAAGCGATGCTTTGGGGAAATGATTCTAAGTTTGAGCCAGCGGCTATCAAAGTAGGTTTAGAGATGGTGCGAGGTATGGATTTTGAACCAATGTTTCGTGAAGTGGAGGAGCAAGGAATAAGCTAATGCGGAAACCATTTCTATCCATTATTGTCCCTTGTTATCGTAGTGGCGATTGGCTGGCTGATTTAGCGAGTCGCGTTAAGTCNGTGATGNCTTCCCNGGGCTGGACCTATGAATTGATTCTTGTGAATGATAGTTCACCCGACTCAACCTGGATCACCATTCAGAAAATTGCTGANGCAGATGATTGTGTNCGTGGAATTNACCTTGCTTTNAATACGGGCCAATTCAGAGCGACCTTCTGTGGATTGCAGCAGGCAATAGGTGAAATTGTTGTCACAATGGATGACGATTTACAACAACCACCCGAGGAAATTCCTGCCTTAGTGGAGGCTTTGCGGGCCGANGACAATCTCGATGCTGTCTTGGCGAAGTACCAAGAAAAGAAACACGGCTTATTTCGCAATCTTGGCTCATCNACGATGCACACATTGTTTCGTCTNTCNTATGGTAAGCCCAAAGAAATTCGAAGTACAACCTTTCGGGCGATGCGCCCGCAGTTGGTGAAGTCGATTTGCCAATACTCAACAGTCAATCCAAATATCAATCCACTGATTTTCCAGACAACTCGGAAGCTTAAGGCCGTCAGCGTGAAACATGAAGCTCGACAGCAGGGGCGAAGTGGATACGGAGCCTTTAAGTTATTCCGCCTGATGACGGATAACATTCTGAGTGTTTCCACGTTGCCATTGAAAATCGTTACGACCATAGGGGTTTTAGCCGCATTCGGTAGTGCATTGTTAGCGACTTACTACNTGTTTCGTTACTGGGTTGGTAACGNCATTAAAGAAAATACCGGGTTTATGACCCAGGTGCTGCTGATTAACTTCTTTGGCGGCCTGACGTTGCTTTCTGTTGGCTTACTAGGAGAATATATCATCCGGATTATGGATGAAGTTCGCGGTAAGCCACGTTTTTTGGTTAAGGATACGACTGACTCGGAGGATCCCTAATGGGGGAAACTCTGATGAANGCTACTCCNCTCCAACAGGAAACTCGTCGGGTATGGATAACCGTGCTTATCGGAGTCGTACTCTGTTTATGCACAGTGGCATTGATACCGTCGACCTATGCGGAAGCCGATGATCTGGGCGCGCAAATGATCCTTGCGGGTGAAGATGGGTTCGCTGCTGCTGCGGAAGTCCCATTTTTTTCACGGACGCTTAATTACTTATTGCTTTGCTTGTACCAATGGATTCCGGCCTTCCCGTGGTATGGAATCTTATTAGTTATCACACAAGCAATAGGTTTGTCACTCTTTCTCTATTGTTTAATAACGAAACTAAGAGAGACTCCCTGGCTGGGCCTCGTCTTTCCATTCTTTGTGATCTTTAGTGTTTACACACTGCTCGAAGTGACATTTACTCAGGCGACGTTAACATTAATGTTCGGCATCTCGGCAGTGATTGCTTGCAGACATGCACAGGCTCCATGGCCGACCAAGACCCGGCGCGCATTGGCATTTCTTTTGCTATGGGCTTTTTTATGGCGTTGGAAATTCGGCATTTACTGCCTGGTGTTTTTTGCCCCCTTGGCGGTGATTCAGTTTGGGCAATTGCGACAGTACCTTGGTCTGCTTGGGATCGTGCTCGGCATGATTCTATGTGATCGCGTGATCGATTATCTTTGTGCCTCACCGGAGTGGACAGAATATATTGAGTTCTATGACACACGAGCGCAGTTATTTGATATGCCGAGTGGTCGAGCGGGTGAAAATTTAATCGCTTCACTTCAAGCCGCTGGTTGGAGTGAAAGCGACTATCGTTTAATCCGCGAAACNTGGATGTTGTACGACGAACGATTGGTTTCACAAGCGTCGATGGAGGCATTCCTGAATGCTGTTGCAGATCACGGCGGTGCTTCGATAACCGAGCAGATTGAGANNAACCTTCGTGAGAATGCATNACTTCTGGAGGCATTTTTGCCCATCGGGATTGCTGTNGTATTGCTGGGTTTCAAGTCGTATCTGGATGATCCTCTTTTGCGACGTAAGCTGCTCGCAATCACTCTCTTTTTGGTCCCGGTGTTGTTTCTGGCATACCTGAGACTTAAACCCAGAGTTCTGGTCCCCATTTTCCTGTACGGCTTTTGTTTNCTAAACATCTGGACCCCTGGAGAGGAAAGTGGAGATAGATTTGGAGGCTGGGGTCAAAAGGTNCATCTCACCTGGATTCACTTTTTCTCCTTTGTGCCGATTGTCATTGGATTAGGGATGAGCTGTTTAGTTCTCAAGCAACAGTGGGATGACGCTCATCAAAAGAAAGTGGGGTTAACAGAATCATCGACGTTTATTGCTGAACTCAATAAACCAGTGACTCTGTTAAGAACTCAAGTGGGGGCTTTACCTGGCTGGGAAGGTATTCATCCTTTCTCCCGGCTCAGTGATAGTGAAGAGCTCAGAATAATCCCGGCGGGATGGCAAGTCCGCTCTCCTCGATATCATCGAATTTTGAAGGAATTGGGATATGAAACAGGGGCNGCGCTGATTGCAGGATTTGCGACAGANCCGGATGACGGTCAGTACTTCGTGCAACGCTTTAGTCGAAACAGAGGTGTCGTTGAATTCTACAGTCAGCAATGGCTTCAATATCTTGAGCGGTATCATGCTGATCGCTGGCTTAATAATCCTCAATTGGATGTGGTTACTATTGGAGCATCAAAACGCAATCCTCAGCGTTTATCACTCTTAAAGTTGTTGCCAAAGAGCGAAGATGAGCTGTTGTTAGAATCCATTTTTCCGGAATAGAATGCCCTGTTCCGGAGATAAGCNNTCAGCAACGGGAANGTAGTTNCGTGCTTTAAGGAGGTGCTTGGCTTTGCTCTGCCGCTGACGCCAATGTTTCTGTTCGGCTTCGCTAATCGTAGAACCTGTTAGCAATAGCACAAACTCAGCACTGGTCTGATGAAGCGGTGCCTGCCAACTTTGATCTTCTGATGCGAATTGTCGTGTGCGGAAGTTGTACCCGGTTTCGTTATCTGCCAGGCTTTGGAGCGCGAAATGAATGTGGTTGTATCGTCCNGGCATGATCAGCAGGCGAGATTCTNCCGGGATATGTTTTTCCAGAGTGGTAATGATGGCCTGCATGTTTGGATCGTGTAGAGCGGTGTGCTGGCGTTCCCATNGTGTGGTATTAGGCATTTGTAGACGCAGTGGATGATAGCTATCGTTATAGGGAGCAAACCAAATGCAGGGGAGTATTAAAATTGCTCCGACGAGGATGCGTTTGCGTCTGGAAGCCTGAACCCATGATCGATAGCGATCATATGTTATCGAACAGACAATGACCGTCGCCGGAATGCTCAAAAGCATATAGTGATGAAACGGACGGGCACGAAATTGCAATAATGTTGCCAGAATGGCGACAAGTGAGAAGCCGATCAAACGCCANGATGGTTGGTTTTTCANTGCGTTAGNACTTAGCCAGCGGCTACGNCCNAGAAACAAAACGCCGGCAATCGACATGGTAATCCAAAGCGATTCGTCATGACGAACCTGAGTGTAGAGATTAAGCAGCCACGATTGTTCCGTTCCGTATTGCCCNGCTGTTTTTACNCCCATCGTCAGTGGAGTCAGGCCATTACCCAGGCATACCACTAACAAGACTAAAGTTATCCCGGCGGTAACTGGGACGATTAGCAGGTGTTTCCAGGCATGAGGTTTGTCATTTTTCTGAAGTTGCTCGGCAAGGAGATATGCAAAACCAAGACTGAGTAATCCCGCTTGTTGCTTGGTGAATACGGTGACCCCCATTGCCACTCCAAAGAGGACTATCCTCCACAGAGGTTGTTGGTCATCAAGGGGTTGCCCGCGCCAAAGAAGTAGTCCAACAAGCCAGGGTGCGACTGCCAGACTTTCTGTCACACCGGTTAGACCATCAAATTTGGTGAACAGCACAAATGCCCAAAAGATACTGAAGAGAGTCAGGACTTTGCAGTAGGTATGTTGGCGGACAATCCAACCGGTTAACAAGCAAACAACAATTAAAGCCAGTTGGCAAAACGACTGTAACGTTGGTAAATCCTGGCCGACGAGTCGCATCACCGATGTCCAGAAAACATAAACGCCAGGAAAATAGCTGTAAGCATTCTCCGAGAACGAATTACTGTTGACCATGTCCCGGCTGTAGCACAGGTAATAATACCAATCCACACCACCCACCATGACGCGACTAACTATTAGGTATCGGATACACGAGACGACCGCTGCAATGCTCAGCAGCCCGATCAGAGTTTTGCGATAGGCCTGTTGGTATTTCCCGGCTTCGCTTTCCGGTTGACTGATTCTCAGTAGGGGAAAGAAAAGCAGGAGACTGGCTACCGAGATCACCAACGCCTCGAGAGTGGTGGTTCCTTTCGTGGCAAATGTATGTAGTGTTGCAACGACTCCAAAGGTAAGCAGGGCGCAGATTACTCCCATCCATTGAAAACGAGTTCTTGGTGTGTGGGAGTCGTTTGAGTTCATACTTGATATATCATAGCAAATGGCTTTTGAAACCAGCATCTATTACAAGTTCTTTGTGATCCGATGGTTGGTTTTAACTTTGTGCTTGGGCTAATATGAAGAAGTGTTTTACATATTAATCAGGATATTGGTCAAGGATCTACGAATGATATTCAACCGACGAGAGTTCCTTCAAACAACCACAGCGGCTGTCGCGACAGTCGCCGTACCGGCACTGGCAGTACCTGCGAAGGCCGCCGCTAAAGGCCTGCCTATTATTGACACCCACCAACATCTGTGGGATCTGGACTTGTTCCAGCCGCCGTGGCTTTCCGGAGCACCGGATGTACTGGCCCGAAGTTACGTTACCAGTGATTACAAGAAAGCAACTCGTGCTGTAAATCTGGCCAAAGCGGTCTATATGGAAGTGGATGTTAATCCCAAGAATCAGGTAAAAGAGGCAGAGCACTTAATTGCGTTGTCGAAAGACCGTCGTCACCCGACAGTCGCTGCGGTAATTTCCGGGCGCCCGGGTGAAGATAGTTTTGCGCCCTATATTTCTCAGTATAAAGACAGTGAATATATCAAGGGAGTTCGCCAGGTTTTGCACGTGGATTCCACTCCGCAAGGACTTTGTCTGGATGATCAATATGTGAAGTCAGTTCAATTGTTGGGTAGTATGGGGAAAAGTTTTGATCTCTGCATGCGACCAACCGAATTAGCGGATGGTGCAGCCTTGGCTGATAAGGCTCCAGAGACACGGCTGATTGTAGACCATTGCGGTAACGCCGACCCTAAGGCCTGGTTGAAAGAACCAGTTGAGGAACCCTGGCATAAAGTTGATCAATGGAAGCGTGATATTGATCTGTTGGCAACGAAGGAAAATGTCATTTGTAAAATTTCAGGGATCGTTGCGCGTGCTCCGAAAGACAATTGGGGACCTGGAACACTGGCTCCAATCATTAACCATTGCTTAGGAGCATTTGGTCCTGACCGAGTTGTGTTTGGCGGTGACTGGCCGGTTTGCCGCCTTGTTGCGAATTACAAACAGTGGGTCGATGCCTTGAAACAAGTCATTTCAGAACGACCATACGAAGAACAGTTGAAATTGCTGCATAACAATGCTGAGCGACTCTACGATATTTAACCTGCGGAAATAGAAGGTTCTTCTGATTACCAACAAGCCCCGTCATGAAGCATGGCGGGGNTTTTTTCTTTTTTTGTTGTAGCCTCAATGCTATTGCCACAGACCCTAAATTCCCGCTATTCTCCAACTCGCCAATAGTATAGTTNACTTCGTTTTATAGCTGATTTTTTGAACAATGAATATGAATCGTCCTGTACCTTTGCTGGATGTTCCTCGAAGTAATGCTCCGATGCGGGAGGAGTTTCTAGAGGCTCTGGCAAACGTTGTTGATTCCGGTCGTTTTCTCTTTGGACCGGATGTAAAGAAACTNGAAGAAGAATGCGCTCGCTGGTCCAATACCCGATTTGGGATTGGATGTGCTTCTGGAAGTGATGCAATCCTCCTAGCCTTAATGGCTNCGGGCCTGCGAGAAGGGGACGAAGTCATTTGTCCAAGCTTTACCTTTTTCTCCACGGCCAGTGCTGTTAGCCGTTTGGGAGGCGTGCCAGTTTTTGTAGATATTGATCCTGCCACCTTTAATATCGATCCGAATGCACTCGCAGCGGCAATTACCGAAAAGACCAAGGCCGTGATCCCTGTCCACTTGTTTGGACAATGTGCNGACATGGATGAGATTATGGCGATATGCGATGAGCATGGACTTGTTGTAATCGAGGATGCTGCCCAGTCGATTGGAGCTAACATCAACGGACGGCCTGCCGGAGCGTGGGGCCACTTCGGTTGTATCAGCTTCTATCCCACCAAGAATCTTGGAGGAATGGGNGACGGCGGTATGATTGTTACNAATGACGAAGAACTGGAAGATCGGGTNCGTCTGTATTCCGGACACGGTATGCGGCCCCGGTATTATCATAAAGTTATCGGTATTAACAGTCGTTTGGACTCGATGCAGGCCGCGGTCCTGAACGTGAAAATCAACTACCTGGATGATGCCGTTGCTGGTCGGCAGAGAAATGCCGAGTTGTATCAGGAACTGTTTTCTCAGTCAGGCTTGGCTCATGAAATCACTCTGCCGGTTGCCCGGTTTGGGGACGGACATGTCTGGAATCAGTTCACGATCCGAGTNCACAGCGAAAAGCGAGATGAACTNNAAGCGTTTCTTNCTGAAAAGAANATTGGTAGTGNAATTTACTATCCGGTTCCATTGCACATGCAGAAATGTTTCCAGTCTCTGGGATACCAACCGGAAGNTCTCCCTGAGACTTTAAAGGCTTCTCAGGAAGTATTAAGTCTACCGATCTTTCCGGAACTAGAAGCCGAGGAAGTGAAGATNGTNGTTGATAGCGTGAAGCAATTTTTTGCGATGTCNCAACGACGAGCTGCCTAGCGACTGACTAACATGACTTATCAGCCGATTCTAATGTANGCCTCAACTGGCTAGACTTGGCTAGACTTGGCTAGAGTCTGCTTTTTTAATGCTGGCAGCTAATTCAGTTGCAGCGTCGACAATCAAGTGTTCTGTACTTTGACCGGTCTTTAGATTCTTGATTTGCAGNGAGTCGCGAGAAAGTTCATCCTCCCCNGCAATAATAGCGTAATCGAATCCACGGGCATCCGCATATTTGAGTTGCTGGCCGAGTTTCTTTGTATCNGGATAAAGTTCGACTTTAATCCCAGCTGTTCGCAAACTAGCCGCAATCTCCAGGTACTTAGCTAGAGATCCTTTATCGAAGTACGTGACCAGTACATCGGCTGGAGTCTTGACCTTGGTCAGCATGTTTAATTCTTCCATCGCAGCTAGTAAACGATCTAAGCCAAGGGAAGCGCCGATTCCGGGGAGCTGACGTTTCGTGTAAAGTTCAGCGAGATTGTCATAGCGTCCGCCGCTACATACCGAGCCGATGTTCGGCAAGTCATCTAGAAATGTTTCAAAGATGACTCCCGTGTAATAGTCAAGTCCGCGTGCAATGGAAACGTCCAGTTTGATTCGTTCGGACGGCACGCCTCCCGCCTGCAGGCCTGCCATGATTTGCTCGAGTCTTTCTACACCAGCCTCTCCCAGTTCACTGCCTCTCACGAGCGGCTTTAGTTGTGTAAGGATTTCTTGGTCGGTGCCTTCGAGAGTGGCCATGGCCAGCACACTGCGAGCTTGTTCTTCCGTTGTGCCTGCNTGGGCCATCATCTCGGCAACGACTTTCTCTTCACCGATTTTTGCAAGTTTGTCGAGGCTGCGAAGGACGGGTGTGGCTTGCTCTGAAAGTCCTTGCTTCTCCAGCAGTCCGTTGAGTACTTGGCGGTTGTTNATGTGGATTGTGAAACATTCAAATCCAATGGCTGACAAGAGTGCGTTGATGACGAGNCCGGTTTCAATATCGGCAGCTACCGAGAGCGTGCCAATCGTATCGAAATCACATTGCATGAATTCCCGATAACGTCCACGTTGCGTATTTTCACCTCGCCAGACCGGAGCGATGTGGTAGCGTTTGAACGGAGTNCCAAGTTCATTGATGTGCTGGGCGACAAATCGGGCCAGCGGTACGGTCAAGTCAAACCGCATACCAACATCACGTTTACCGTGATCCTGGAATTTGTAGAGTTGTCGATCGGTTTCGTCACTGCCTTTACCGGTTAGGATTTCGAGGTATTCGAGTGTNGGAGTATCGATTGGTCCAAAGCCAAAACTGCGATAGACCTCTCGNGCAGTTTGGATTAAACGTTCGCGCGGAATCATGGACTCCGGGAGATANTCCCGGAATCCTTTTAAGGTCCGTGGTTGGATCNGTTGNGNTTTTTTAGGTTTATCTGAATCGCTCATGATTGGCCGTTAAGCAATGACAGGTAGAGGGTTGGGTTGAGGGCTGCGAATGCTACCATGATTTTTCGTCCGCAGCACAGCTTCTGCATACTCGTGAACCTGTTCCGGAGTTTCGAAGTATCGGTCGTAAGTCCAGTCGTCTTCGTATTCACAATTCTCGGTGGTGTAATCACGGCAGATTTGAGGACGTGTTTCGTAAATTCCACAGAGATGGTCATCGCGGAGGTGACGGCAGTCAGTATGGATCATGATGTACCATTCATCATCGTCCGTGAAGATGCTGGCTCGGTCGTGGACTAAATACCAACGCAAAAAGTCAAAATCCTCAGCATCNTCAGGTGTTTCGATTGGTAATGCAAAGTACTTGCAGCATTTGGCGGTNCAGTATTCNCAAAGTACCTCTCCATCTTTTAGTTCTTCACGTCTCGGTTTGTTACGAATCATNGGTNTGGGGGATTGAATTAGAGGAGTNNACCNTGGTGCCGTCGGCGGCTGGCATTATGAAGATTTTACCGTCTCCCATTCTTCCAGTCCGGGCGATATCTGAAATCTTCTGAATAATCTCGTCAACTCGTGTCTCCTCCACCCAGAGTGTAATTTCGACTTTAGGCAGAAAGGCCGTTGCGTATTCATTGTCGTTGTATTCCTGAAGGCGTTCCTTTTGTCGGCCGTAGCCTTTGACTTCACGGACATTAAGTGCTTCTAGCGGAGCACGCTTCAGACCTTCGAGAACTTTTTCAGCGAGGAAAGGNCGAACGATGGCAACAATTTGTTTCATCGTCTTGTTCCTCTATGCGACGCCGAAGCAGGAATGACAGAACTAGCTAAAAAAGTTCTCTCCAAACAGATTTACTTCAGGCCCCGTTTCCACGGTAACATCACCAGTTATCTNGCATTGGCATGCCAGNCGGGTTTCCTCAGGATTATCTAGATAAGCTAAGGCTGGAAGTGGATCCGGGAAGGGAAGATTGAAGCATTTCTTCTCCCAAATCGTTTGTTTGTTAGTGTTTTCACCATGCCCCTCGGTAACAAACACTCGACAAGTGCCGCACTGGCCCAGACCATGGCAGTTAACGTACTTGTTCAGCGTAGCGCCAAACCCATTGATACCTTGATTGGTATTAATACTCAGCAATTTAGCCGCATCGCGAATCGTCGTACCTTCAGGTACGCTAACCTCTTGATTTTCTTTCGAGAATTTAACTTTCGGCATCGGTTCAAACCCTGTGATTNGTCGAGGATATAAATTAGTTGCCCCCTAAACACAAATCCAGTCAAACAGTTTGGGGGTCCTTATTTAACCTATATGCCTTATTATGGCAATCGCGTTGGAATAAGGAAGTGGACGCAACCAAAGAAACAGGGGAATTTGTCCTTTGAGGAAGTGAATTAGAAGGATTACAAGACAAAATGGCTGAACGTTCNAACTATCAAAACAAAGTTATTAAAAACTATTACGACAATCGCGAAAATATTGCCTTNCAGCGATGTCAGGAGATAGTGACNGAGCTTTATCTGGCTGAAGGTAAAAAAAAGCAAAGGCAGTGGGACCTGTTGGCCACGCATCTTGAGAAGCTTGAAGTGCCTCAGGTTACGATCGAACATTTGAGAAGTCAGGACAATATAGAAGTCGTTGCCAATTTNGTGACCAACCTTTCCAAAGGTCGATAAGGAGTTAGCGTTGCCAAAGTCATTTTGGAGTTTCGGAAGCCCAGGACAACTGGTGTTTGGACGCAAGTCTGTCAATCAGCTATCTAAACTGGCGACTCGTTTTAATTGGCAGCGAGCCTTGATCATTACCGACGGAAATCTATTAGATGCCGGCGTGGTGACGCCAGTACAGCAAGCATTGGTCGCCGGCGGTGCAAGGGTTGAAGTGTTTAGTGATGGTGAACCGGAGCCGTCGATTGCAATCGCTGAAGCAAGTTTGAAATGTGCAATCGATTTNGCGCCGGATGTANTTGTCGGGGTTGGGGGCGGATCAAATCTTGATTTGTCGAAAAGCACAGCAGCGGCATTTACTCATAATGGGCACCCNGCCGAGTACTTTGGNTTTGATAAAGTGCCGGGACCAACACTGCCATTGGTTTGTATTCCGACGACTGCCGGTACCGGCAGTGAAGTTTCNCATTCAATGGTGCTAACNGATACCGACCAGAAGATTAAGATTTCNGGCCAAAGCGATTATTTCCGACCGGATTGGGCGATTGTTGATCCGGAACTTACGTACTCCTGTCCCCGTCAGGTAGCGGCCGATAGTGGTATCGATGCNTTNACGCATGCNATCGAGGCCATGACGACGGTTGATTTTGATAAGTTAGAAGTTCCGNCTGGCGAGACGTGCGCTTATGAAGGGCGAAATGNATTGACCTCGGCACTTGCCGAGCGAGCTATTCGGATTTGTGGTCGTTATCTTGAGCCAGCTGTATTGGAGCCAGCTAATTATGAGGCCAAGGATCAGATGGCTTTGGCGGCGACGTTGGCCGGAATGGCATTTTCAAATAGNGGTGTCGCCTTGGTGCATGCTCTCGAGTATCCGATGGGCGGTGAACTACATTGNTCTCACGGACTTGGCAATGGCTTGCTATTGCCCTATGTCATGAATTTCAATCTTGAGGCAAGACGCCAGACCTTTGCTGAAATCGCTGGCTGGCTGGATCCGGAAACAGAGCATCCAGAGAGAGTGGAAGCAGAAGATGCCGTGAAAGCTATTGAAAGATTGCGAGAGTCGATTGGCATTCCTCACCGGATAAGAGATATTGGTGGTAAGGAAGAACAGTTGCATTCATTCACTGAAAAAGCNATGAAGATTCAACGGCTGTTTTGGCTTAACCCACGGTCAGCATCTTATGACGACATTTACCAAATCTATCACGCGGCTTTTTAGTCTTGCCATTCTTGTGGCGGCTATATCGGTGCGTGCAAATGGGCAGGTCGTCCCTCATCCACCCAGCGACATTCGTAGTGTTGCTCAGGATGTCGTTCTTCCGCCAATGGTACACTCACTGCCTGCACCTGGTGCTCGTGTTCGTGAGACGCACCCGGATTACCGTCAGACCGAAGTCTATCATGCCACTTATCTGCCAACCGATTGGCATGAGGGTGGGGAATATCCTGTCATTATTGAGTTTGCTGGAAATGGTCCGTTTAGAAGTCCCTTTGGAGATGAAAGTACCGGGTTGGTGGAAGGTAGCCAAATGGGGATTGGTATTAGCCGNGGTGAGAAGTTTGTTTGGATCTGTNTGCCNTACCTGAATAACGTGGGTACAAAAAATGTAACTCAATGGTGGGGGAATCCCACTTCGTATGACCCTCGCCCGACGGTGGAGTATTGTAAGAAGACCGTAGATTGGATATGCAAAAGATACGGTGGTGATCGCAAGCGTATTCTTCTGGTCGGATTTTCGCGAGGTGCTATTGCTTGTAACTACCTGGGGCTCTACGACGATGAAATTGCGGCACTGTGGAAAGCGATGATTCCGTATAGCCACTATGACGGTGTGCGACGATGGGNATATCCTAAGAGTGATCTGGTTTCTGCTCGTTTACGACTTCAGCGACTAGGAGAGACGCCNCAGTTGATCTGCCATGAGGCGAATGGAAGGTCAGGGTTGTCTGCGACGGAAGCATATCTTCAACGGACGGCGATTNCAGGAAGCTTTACTTTCCTGTCAACGAGTTTTNGAAATCACAACGATGCCTGGATTTTGCGACCAAGCCCAGCTCGGGATAAATTAGATGACTGGGTACGTAAACATGTTCTTGATGACCAATGACGTTCTAATACTGATGAGAGAAAAATGTCCGAACGACAAATGATAATTCTGACAGAGGGAAACTCTAATCCCCACACCGCTAAAACAGGCTGTAGTATTCTTCGCTATCGCCCTGAAGAAGTGGTCGCTGTTTTAGATGGAACGCTTGAAGGTCAGGAGGTGTCTGAGTATTTGGGAGTTGGCCAAGGNNTGAAGTTCATTGCNAGNATTGATGAGGCTCCCGATGCCAATTGTCTATTGATTGGCATCGCNCCTCCAGGNGGAAAGATNCCTCAAAGCTGGCGTCCGATCGTCTTCCGGGCAATTGAGTGTGGCATGAATGTTGTTTCGGGCCTGCATGATTTCATTACGGAGGATCAGGAGTTTGTAGCGGCTGCAGAAAAAGAGGGAGTGGAACTGATTGATGTTCGAAAGAACGATTTCACGACGATCGCNCGCCGGCCAGGTTTTCGAGACGAATGTTTTCGAGTTCATACGGTGGGGCATGACTGCAGTATCGGAAAGATGCTAACGGCCGTTGAACTTACCGAAGGCTTGAAAGAACGTGGAGTTGATGCAAAGTTTTGTGCTACCGGACAGACTGGGATTATGTTGGAAGGGTCTGGCTATCCAATGGATCGTGTGATTGCCGATTTTATCAGTGGAGCGGCTGAGCAACTCGTGTTGGAGAATGAACACCACGATGTGTTGCTGATCGAAGGGCAGGGAAGTCTAGTGCATCCCAGTTATTCGGCGGTTACGTTAGGGATCTTACATGGTTCGGTACCTCATGCTCTTGTCCTTTGCTATGAGGTTTTACGTGANAAGGTAACAGGNGTTGAGCACGTNGCNATTCCGGATTTNCTNGAGATTCGACGGATCTTTGAGGTTCTNTCTAATGTTCACCAACCATGTGAAGTGATTGGCGTTTCCATGAATAGTCGTCGAGTCAGTGAAGCGGAAGCCCACGTCGAGCAGCAACGTGTTGCTGAAGAGCTGGGTTTGCCGGTTACAGATATTATTAGGTTTGGTCGTGAGGTACTGGTGGATGCTGTCATGGCTGCTAGAGATCGATATTTGCAAACATTGGATTCTGCTCAGTAGGTAAAACACGATGGAACTGATTATCCACGATTTTGAATTGCCTTTGCTTCATCCGTTTACAATTTCACGGGAAACAATCACCGTACAACCATCGGTGATTGTTGAATTGCGAGAGGGTAATATTTCGGGGTATGGAGAAGCGACGACCAATAGCTATTACGGTGCCACCAAAGAACGATTGCGGCAATCACTCGAAACGTGTCGTGACCTAGTCGAAAGTACACCTTGGGAGGAACCCTGTCAGTTGTGGGAATTGGCCCGTGAGCAACTTAATGACTCCTTTGCACTTTGTGCCCTTGATCTGGCCGCTCATGATTTATGGGGGAAACGGCTGGGTAAACCGGTCTATGAATTGTGGGGCCTGACGACAGAGAATAATCCGCTAAGTAACTATACTATCGGCATTGATGACATTGATGTCATGGTGAGAAAAATGCAGGAGTTTGGTGACTGGCCTGTTTATAAAATCAAACTCGGGACAGAGCATGATCTGGAGATTGTGNCCGAGTTAAGAAAACANACACAAGCGTCCTTCCGTGTTGACGCCAATTGTGCTTGGACGGCCCGGCAGGCGATTGAGTTTTCTAAGCCATTGGCGGATTTAGGAGTGGAGTTTATTGAGCAACCTTTGCCTGCAGACCAGATTGAGCAAATGGAAGAAGTGTTTGATCTGTCGGCATTGCCGATTATCGCGGATGAGAACTGTTTGGTGCCGGCCGATGTGGATCCCTGTATTGGTCGATTCCATGGGATCAATATAAAGCTGGTGAAATGTGGTGGGCTGACGCCGGCTCGTAAGATGATAAAGCAGGCACGGAAGTCTGAATTGCGGGTGATGGTNGGCTGCATGACTGAGTCCACGATTGGAATATCAGCAATTGCTCAGATTCTTCCCTTACTCGACTATGTCGATATGGATGGCGCTGCGTTGCTCGCTCGCGATATCGCTAGCGGATGTGAAGTCAAGCAGGGTATCTGCCATTACTCCGACGTCCCGGGTAATGGTGTTACTTTGTTTGNGTAGGTTTTATTCTGACGACGCTATTGCTCGCCGGTCGTGAAATGAATTGCTTTAGTTCAAGCGTGGTGAGTGTTGAAAGTAATTTACCCGGGGGTATATTCTCAGGTAATTTCAGCATGTCGATCAATATTGTNGTCTCAGGAATTACTTTTAAGATTTGACGTTCGGTATCAGATAAAGCCTCGAGTCGTTTGGGAGATGGTTGTTTCCAGTGGCTTGGTTTATTGTGNCTTTTATAGTGGCATGATGACTGGACGTGAAGTGGAAGTGCTTCGATAACGTCTTCTAGTGATTCTACGAGTTGGGCGCCATCTTTGATGAGTTTGTTGCAGCCACTGGCAACGGCTGTATCGATCATGCCGGGAATGGCGAGTACTTCCCGGTTTTGCTCCATGGCGTGACGCGCTGTGATTAAGGCGCCCGATCTNGATGCCGCTTCGACTACGAGNGTGCCATAGCTAAGTCCGGAGATAATTCTGTTGCGCCGAGGGAAGAGACGACTATGCGGTGGCGATGAAGGAAGTACTTCGCTGATGATTAATCCGTCCCGCTGGATTNNTTTNGCCAACGGGATATGGCTAGNGGGATAGATGTTTTGAAGCCCTGAACCAAGGACAGCNAGGGTTGTACCATATTCCTCGAGCGTCGCTTCATGTGCTATGCGGTCAATACCACGGGCAAGTCCACTGACGATCGTGAAGCCTTGTCGACTAAGGTTGGAAGTTAGACGCCGAGTGACACGCTGGCCATANAGAGTTGGATGGCGCGTTCCGACGATGGCAAATGTCTTCGGTGCAGTAAGTGCTTGCAGGTTACCCATNCAAAACAAGACAGGGGGCGGGGAAGGGATTTCCCGGAGTAGTAGTGGATACTTAGGATTGTGATATTGAAGAATATGTATGTCGTGCTTTTTNCAATATTCAAGTTCCTTGGCCAGTTGAACTCGTTGGCTGCGACTGCGTTGAATAGATTCGGCGGTCTTTCCTCCAATTTGGTAGACGGAACGGAGTTGTTTGGAAGATGCGTTAAGCACNTTGCTCGCATCGCCAAATTCGCTTATCAGANTTAATATCGTAGAAGGCCCGACGTGAGGCGCGAAGCTAAGTTGNAGATAATCCAGCAATTCGTTTTTATTCACGAGGGGGTAATCCGNTTGGAGTAATGGACGGGGTCACCAGGCTCGTTCTATTCAATAAGATATGTGAGGAAGCCGGGAAAGCATCACTGATTTATCCTAGGGTTCGTTTATAAATTAGTAAATCAAAAAGATGTCACTTCCCTGACATAGTGAANTCAAAGTGATAACACACTCGGGTTGTTGGGAGTTTACTCTGNAATTGTTTNTGATAGAATTTTTATTCTNGAAGACTCTGAAAAAACAGTGTTTTTTAGTATGATTGATTTACTTGAAACGATGGTTGGCATGTGACTTGCAATTATTCTCGACGAATACTAATGGGTTACGAAATTGACAACATCTGGCAATATTTAGATAGGAGTCTTGCTATGAAAAGAACACCTAAACGTATCTTGTCCTACAGCCTCTTATTCATGTTTTGGTTTGTTCTGGGGACTGTNCAAGCTCAGGATGCTCCACCTGCTGCACCTGGTAGTGATGGCAATGACGAAGACATTGAAGCATTGGCAAGAGGGCCGGTGCATGAGGCATTTGCATCTCAGGTAAATAACGATCCTGAGCCGGGGATGATTGTAGAAAAGGCCCCGCCGGAAGTCGTGGATGAAGTTCCTCCTGATTACAAGCCGGATGGTGACAATGTAGTTTGGATTCCGGGTTATTGGGGATTTGATGATGAACGAGAGGATTATGTCTGGATTAGTGGTGTCTGGCGTACTCCTCCGGCTGGTCGTCGATGGGTTCCGGGATACTGGAATGAATTGACGGACGGGAAGCATCAGTGGGTGACAGGATTCTGGCAGGCAACAGAGCGTCGTCGGGTTGATTACCGGGGAGCACCTCCGGAGTCATTGGAATCCGGTCCGGCAGTTGCGGCTCCAAGCGACAATTATTTNTGGACCCCTGGTGTATGGGTNTATCGTGGACAGGGGTACCGTTGGCGTCCNGGTTTCTGGCTTCGNCATCGACCTGATTATNNTTACACGCCNTCGCGNTGGGTTTGGACTCCAGGTGGTTATGTCTTTGTGGACGGTTACTGGGATTACGGNATGGCNGCTCGNGGGGTGTTGTTTGCTCCCGTCATCGTACGTTCCCCGCTTGTCCGCTATCGTCCAAGCGTTGTNATTGATGTNGGNCGGTTTCATATGCACTGGTTTGTTCGTCCACGATATAGCCANTACTACTTCGGTGATTTCTACGATGCACATTATCTCAGCCAGATGCANATTTATCCGCATCACCATTTCCATTTGCGAGTAGGTTATGATCCGTTCTACGCTTATAACCATGTGCACTTCCACAGTCGTTTTGGTATTAGTTATTACCATCANGTTCATCACTGGCATAATTATTTCAATACTAATCATTTGCATCGTCCGGCTCGTACGTTTGGGATGCAGTTGAGTTTGCATAATCACGGCGGTAATCGTCATTTCGGNTTATCGATCTACGCTCACAGATTGAATAGTTACCGAGTACAGAACGATGTGAATCGTCGATTTGTCCAAGTGGGGGTTGAACACCGTAATGCTGCAGCCGGGAATTCTACGAGCTACTTTCGTCTTGGTTATGAGCGTAGCAAGTTGGAAGGTCGGGTAGCGACCGGTTTGGTGCAAGGGCCAGGAAAGACAACGTCGACTAAAACGGGTAGTTGGACATTACCTCAGGTTGAGCGTGGTACGAATGTCACCGTAGGTTTGGCTCAACGTCATGTGCGCGAAGTTGGTAATCGTGTACAACAGGTAGCCAAGGCGGTACCAACGGCGGCTCCGGGAACGACCAACCGAATAGTAAGCAGGTCTACGGCTTCGATTCCGCGAACGCCCGGGGCAAGTGGTGTCAATCCGCGTCCGAGTGTCTCCAGTAGTTTGCCGTCTCGTGTAACCATTGGTGGTGTTAATGGAANCTCAAGACTACCAAGCCGACCTGGTACGTCACCTACATTTCCCTCAAGGGCTCCGTCGGGTACTGTGCCAAGTCGGGTAAATCCGAGTAGTCCGCGGCCGACAGTTCCTAAACCGTCTGTCTCACCGCGNCCTTCGGTAACCCCTTCGGTTCCGCGNCCAAGCGCACCTTCNCCTCGACCTTCGGTNTCTCCNCCGNGGCCNAGNCCNAGTGTTCCTTCGCCGCGNCCTTCGGTAACCCCGTCGGCACCGCGTCCAAGCGCACCTTCNCCTCGACCTTCGGTNTCTCCNCCGNGGCCNAGNCCNAGTGTTCCTTCGCCGCGTCCTTCGGTAACCCCG